>JAUIME010000264.1 GCA_030433195.1 bacterium | reverse complement strand
CCGCGGCTCGTGATCGCGATAAGCTCGCCGCGACGAGCGCTTGCGGACGATGCGGTCCACCGCCGGCGGCCGGGATCGTTGCATCATCTCGCGTTTCGCGCGGCCTCGCGAGCGGAGGTCGACCGGGTCGCCGAGGGGCTGACGGCGATCGGAGCCGAGATCGTCGGCGGGCCGAAGGAATGGCCGCAGCACGGCGTCGGGTACTACGCGGTTTTCTTCAAGGATCCCGGCGGCATCAAGTACGAAGTCGTGCACGATGCCGAGCGGCAGCGCGTCACGCCTCCGGCAAACACAGGCAGCTCGACGTGATCGGCGCGTCGGCGTTCGCCCAGACCGTGTCGAAGCGCTCGCGGATCGAGGCGGCCTCTTCGGTCCTGCCTTGGGCTTCGAGGGCGCGCGAGAGGCCGAACAGCGACCAACCGTTCTCGGGCCACTTCGCGAGGTCTTCGCGATAGGCGCGCTCGGCGTTCGCGGGCTGGCCGGCTTCGAGGTAGACGGCGCCGAGCGTGTGGCGGACGGGCTGGAGCCACATCGGCGGCTCGCCGTAGCCGAGGTCGTCTTCGAGGATCGCGGCGGCTTCGAGCAGTCGCGCGGCGCGTTCCCAATCTTCCTTCTGCAGCGCGATCTCGGCCTTGATGAAGAGATTGCTGACGTCGAGGAAGTCGCGCGTCGTCTGGGCGAGGTCGGGGATCGGCGGCGTCGGGATCGCGATTCGTGCGGCGCAGAATGCGTCGTACTCTTCTTCGGCCTTCTCGAAGTCCTTCTTCGCGGCGTAGGCGATCGCGCGGTGCGCGTGCCACACCGTCTTCGTGACGGGTAGGAATGCGGGCGGCTCCGGCGAGTCGAGCAAGTCGTCCCAACGGCCGAATCGCTTCATCACGTCGTACTTCGAGCACATCCACGGATCGAAGAACAGGGCGGCGGCTTCGAGCGTCTCGTCGTCCATGTCGGTCCACTGCTGGTTGGCCGCGTCGAGCGCTTGCGCCTCTCGCCCGACCATCATCGCGCTGAACGCGAGCATGTGCGAGTTGTGCGTCATGTACATGTGCTGGATGCCCTGATTCGGTGCGAGCGCGCGATAGCGATCGTCTTGCTCCATCGCCTTCGTGTTTTGCTCGATCGAACGATCCCACATCCCGGTTTGAACGTAGATGTGTGACGGCATGTGCTGCATGTGCCCGCTTCCGGGGACGAGATCGCTCAGGCGATCGGCGGCGGGGAGGCCGCGCGACGGGTCGGCGCTCGGCTCGACGGCGTGGATCATGAGATGGTTCGCGCCGGCGTGATTCGGTTCGAGCTCGAGCACGCGATCGAGCGTCGCGACGATCGTTTCGGTCCGCTCGTGCGCCGGCGTTCGATCGCACTCGTAGAGCTCCCAGGGCGTGAGCACCATCATCGATTCGGCGTAGATCGTGCCGACGTCGGTGTCGTTCGGGAAGCGCTTCCAGACGTCGGCCATCGCATCGGCGAACGCGGCGTCGAGTTCGTCGCGCTCTTTCGGTGGCGTTTCTGCGTAACGTGCTTCGAGGGCTTCGACGAGGGCGCGCTCGACCGGCGCTTCATTGTCGAGCTCGTCGAGCGCACGCTGCAGCGCCTCCCACGCGGCAGCGGAGCGGTTCGCGTTCATCATCGGATCGTTGTAGTTCGGACCCTGCGCGAGCGAGATGCCCCACCAACCCATCGCGCAGCTCGGATCGAGCTCGGTACACTTCGTGAACGCGAGGACGGCCTCGTCGTGGTTGAACGAGTAGACCCACGTGAGTCCCTGCGCGAAGTACTCGTTCGCTTCCGTCGACTCGGTGGTGACGCGTCGAGGGTGCGGTCCCATGCCATCGAAGAGCTGCGGTGTACCGCCCGCACCGTAGGCAGGCATCGCGGCCATCATGTCCATGCCGGCGTCGGCTTGGACCACGGCGTCGCTCTCGCCGGTCGGCGTGTGAGCACAGCCGAACATCATTGCGGTGCAACCGAGCAAGAACGTGATCGCGACTCGTCGATCCATGGGGCTTCTCCTTAACGTGCGTAGCGGTCGATTCCGTGGAGCTCGCCGAAGCGGCGAACGCCGCGCATGATACTCCAACGACGCGATTCGTGGAAGATCCGGATCACTCGATGTGGACGATGATCGCGTTGGTGACGCTCCACGGGACCGAAGCGGCCGAGCCGTTGTCCTCGAGAAAGCCTTGGAGCGTGAAGGTGAGCGGGCGACCCGAGCCGCGGTCGGAGACGAACACGATCGAAGGGGCGGGGAACGACGGGAACGTCGGCACGCCGAGGCGGTTCTCGAAGCCGACGTTGTTCCAGATCGCGGTCGGCTTCGGTAGTCCGACCGACAGGAACGTCGGGAAACACGTCGTGCCGATGTCGAACGGTTGGAGCGATACGGTCGAGGCGTCGGGTTCGCCGAGCCAGGCATACAGGACGTAGAGCGCCTTGCCCGGACCGGACTCGGAGTTCGTGATGTCGACGATGATCGGCGTGCGAATCGGCACGTTCACGTCGCCCGAGGTGCCGCCGGTCTCGGCGTTCACACGGATCACGCGGTGTGAGCGCAGGCTCCCCGCGTTGACTGTTCCGGCACGGCATTCGGGCGTGAGAAAGACGTAGGCGGCGCCGGTTTGGTTCGTGTCGCCGCTCGCACCGACGAACGTCGTGTCGCCCGACGTAGCGATCGACTGGCCGAAGCGTTCTTGCTGGTTGCGGTCGCTCGCGGCGAGCTTCCGCTCTTCGATCCATCGCGATCCGACGAGTCGAAACACGTACGCGGAACCCGTCAGCGTGCCGATACCGACCGGATCGTTGCGCGCCGCGATGACCGCGCCACGCCCGGAAAGGTCGACGACATTCCCGAAGTTGTGGAACTCGAGCCCGTCCGAGCACGCCAACTTCTGAGACTCTTGCCAGTGTGTGCCGTCGAAACGAAAGACGTAGGCGGAACCGATTCCACGCACGCCATCGCGTGTGTCGCCGGGCGCGCCGATGATCGCGATGTCGCCTTCGAGCGCGACGTCGCGGCCGAACTCGGCGTTGATCTCGCCGTCCTTCGGGCGGAGTTTCTGCACCTCGTTCCAAGACGTGCCGTCGTAGCGAACGATGTACGCCGATCCCGACCGGCCACCGTCGTCGTCGTCTTCCGAAACACCGACGAGCAGCGTCGAACCGTCGGCGTCGATCGCGCGACCGTAGCCGTCGAACGCGGTTCCGTCGCTCGCGGTGATCCGCTGCTCAAATTGCCACGTGGCTCCGTCGTGACGGTAGACGTAGACGGACCCGGCTTCTTGGTCGGGCTGGTCGTCCCCGGGTACTCCGACCCAGATGACGCTGCCGTCGGTCTCGAGCGCCGAGCCGAAGAAGTCGAACTGCTCGCCGTCGAACGGGACGAGCTTCTGCTCGAAGATCCACGTCGTGCCGTCATGTCGGTAGACGTACGCCGATCCCGAATCGAAGCCCATGTCGTCGTCCATCGGCGCGCCGATCACGGCGACGTCACCGGCCAGCGCGACCGCGGTCCCGAGTCGATCGCCCCCGGCCGTGTCCGGACCGAAGAGGATGAGGTCCTCGACCCAGTCCTCGCCGTCGAAGTGCAGCGAGTACGCGGCCCCGGCGCCGATCCCCGTCCCGCCGTGCTGGTAGGCGCCGACGAGCGCTCGCGATCCGTCCACGTCGACCGAGATGCCGTACTGCTCGTTCACGAGCCCGTCGCTCGCGACGACTTTCTGCGTCTCGGTGTCCAGGACGGTCTGGGCGTGGACCACCGCCGGCTGCGTTGCCGCCATCGACAGCGCGATCACGATCATGATCGCGAGCGGGAGCCGGGAAGCCCGGCGTCCGACGTTGGCGATCGGTCGGCAGGTACGGTGCATGGACGATTCGGGGAGGATCGGCATCTCGGGGCAGTACTCCTCGTGCGGGTCCCGGAGAGGGTCTTTCGAAATCGGGCGGATCCGGCGTCGCTTCGTGCACGAAAAACCTAGTGTACTCGAAACCCGAGGGCGCTGCACCGCATCCGAGGGGGCGTCGACGGCAGCGAGAGGCCCGAGAGGGGCCCGCTGGCGCGTCACCTCGGCGCTCGGCCGCGTTCCGGCCGGGCTTTTTTCGCCATTGATAGTTGTTGCAACAATGAAAGGATACGGGACATGGCTAACGTGAGAATCGACGAGCTGCTCGACTACGTGCGCAACGGTCGCATCATGGACGCGATGCGCGAGTTCTACGCGGACGACGTGGTGATGACGGAGCCGAAGCACACGACCGAGGGACTCGAGGCGAATCTCGAGCGCGAGCAGGAGTTCGTCGACGGGGTCGCCGAGTTCAAGAGCTTCGAGGTCACGGCGCTCGCGAAGGGCGACGACGTCTCGATGTACGAGAACGTCATGGAGTGGGTTTCGACGGACGGTGAGTCGATGCGCGTCGAGCAGGTCTCGGTCGCGAAGTGGAAAGACGGCAAGATCGTCTCGGAGCGGTTCTACTACGCTACGTGATCACGCGGGGGCGTCGTCTTCCGACTCCCACAGCTCGAATCTCTCGATGACGTCGCGGGCGACCTCGGTCGGGGTTCGTCCCGTGGCGTCGATATGGAGCATCGCCGCGTCGTACGACGGTCGGTGCTCGGCGAAGAGGCGCTCGAGATCGACCGAGACGAGACGATCCGGCGAGATCCACGGGAAGAACGCACCGGGTCGGCCCTCGAGGATCGTCGTCACCTTGCGGACCATCGCGTCGTACTCGAGGTCGACGTAGACGAGGGCCGTGTCGCGCAGGATCAGCTCGCGCTCGGCGTCGTCGCGCAGGATGTCGAACGGCAGCGACACCACACCGGGCGGCGTCGAACGCACGGCGCGCTCGAGCGATCGCTTGGCGACGCGCCGATACTCTTCGGGCCCGAGGTCGAGGAAGATCTTGGCCGGCGATCCACCGGCATCGTGCACCATGAGGCGCCCGACGTCTTGGACGGCGAGCCCCGTGAGCGCTCCGAGCTTGAGCGCGACGGTATCGACTTCGGAGCCGAAGAATCCGATCAGGGCGATCGGGATGCGCGGCACTCGGATCGGATCGACATCGTAGTAGTCGGCCATGCGGTAATTCTGACGTGTGCGGCGCACGGCTGCAAGCGCGGCGGCCCGGCCTTCCTGTTCATCGCGGCGCCGGTTCGGTACAACATCGGGGCGACGTCGTCCCTCACTTCGTTCGATTGCCGGCCGGTCTCTCCTCGTTCGGGGCCGAGCCACGACCCCCAAGGGAGCGCGACCCCATGGCCATGGATCTCGGTGTCTTCTCGATCAGCCTCAACGTGAAGGATCTCGCGGCTTCGCGAGATTTCTATGCTTCTCTCGGGTTCGAGCCCGTCGGCGGCAAGCTCGAAGAGAACTGGCTCATCGTGCGCAACGGACACGCCGTGATCGGCCTCTTCCAGGGGATGTTCCAGAAGAACATGCTGACGTTCCATCCGCAGGATGCGCGGGCCATCCAGAAGGCGTTGAAGGCGGCCGGCGTGTCGCTCATCCACGAGGCGGACGAAGACGGCGAGGGACCGGCGCATCTCGTGCTCGAGGACCCCGACGGCAACCCGATCCTGCTGGATCAATTCTGAGCGAGGCGACGAACTCGATGGAGAGCACCGTGAAGCAGAACATCGGACTGCAGCGAATCGGCTCGCAGAGAACTCTCTTGCGACGAAGTGCCTTGCAGAGAACCGGGGGTCAGACCGGATCGGTCGCGTTGATCGTGATCGCCGTCATCGCCGTGGTGGGGCTCGTGGTCTCGTACTACTTCCTCGGCAAGGTGCGGCGTCTCGCCGAGCAGCAGGACAGCGTCGTCGAGGCGTACGGCGAGGTTCCCGACTTCCGCTTCGTCGACCACACCGGCGCGCCCTTCGGACGCGACGAGATGCTCGGCAAGGTCAGCCTCGTGTCGTTCCAGTTCACGCGTTGCCCGGGCGTCTGCAAGACGATGAGCACGCGACTCGGGAAGATCTACGCGACGCTCGACGAGCGGCCGGCGCTGCAGATCGTGACGATCACCGTCGACCCCGACTACGACACGCCCGCGGTCCTCACCGCCTACGCGAAGGAGCAGGGCGTCACGGATCGCGGCTGGATCTTCCTCAACGGTCCCATCGAAGACGTCGTCACCCTGTGCGAAGAAGGCTTCATGATGCCGGCCGACGCACTCCCGGGCGGCCACAGCCCCCGCTTCGCGGTCGTCGATCGCGATGGCGTCATCCGAGCGTACTTCGACTCGACGATCGACGAAGAGATGGCCGCGCTCGACGCGCTGCTCGACGAACTCGACCTCAGCCTGAACCCGAACTGACGCACGCCGACGCGGCTACGAGCGATCAGGGAACGACTTCGAGCACGATCGCGTTCGTGATACTCACCGGGCCGTCCGCGGTGGATCCGAGATCTTCGATGAATCCCTGCAAGGTGATCTTCGTCGGGAAGCCAACCCCGTGTGGAAGATCGACCAGATGACTCGGCGCCGCGATTGAGGGGAGGTCGGGCACTCCGAGCTTTCGGTCGTGTCCCAAGTTGTTCCAGACTCGGAACGGCAGGTTGTCAGGCCCGCCCGCGAGGAACGTCGGAAAGCCGGTC
Organism: bacterium; assembly: GCA_030433195.1. GTDB lineage: Bacteria > Planctomycetota > JACOTG01 > JACOTG01 > JAUIME01 > JAUIME01. The sequence continues at coordinate 457 of JAUIME010000264.1, read as the reverse complement.
ACGCCGAGCCCGTAGGGTTGCTTCGTGAGCGTCGACAAGTCGGGCTCGTCCTGCCACGCGTAGACGCAGAACCGAGCGGTCACCGGTCCGGCCGGCGGTGCGATCATGTCGATGGACATCGGATCCCGAGCCGTGAGTCGTAGAACGCGACGAGCATCGCCATCCTCACCGTTGATCCGCAGTGTGCTGACGAGCTCGCCCCCGGCAGCTCGCACGCGGCCATATCGCACGGCGATCTCCGGACGCAGTTCGTCCGCCCCCATGTCGACGACCGCTTCGGGATCGGCATCTCCGTTGAGGATTCTCGGATCGCCCTCGATGTCGAACTCGGGTAGGTCGAGCAGAGTGTTGTCGGCAGCGTCGACACAAGGCGAACCGATCGTTAGCTGGAAGTCACCGTTCTGTAGATCGACGAAGCGCGGATCCGCATCGATATTGTCCGCGCCAGGCCCGCTCC
>JAUIME010000263.1 GCA_030433195.1 bacterium | reverse complement strand
GCCCCCTCGCAGTCCGTTTCAACTGTGCGCGGCGTGCGGTCTCGATGGCCCGAGGTCGTCGAGAACGGCGCGCCGAGTCAGAGATGCGGCTACCGCGAGTCGGGTTGCACGAGCAGGGTCGTTCGCGTGAATCGTCCTCCGCGGTCGTGTCGCGCGTTTCGCACGTCCCTCGAGGCGAGTCCTTCCGTATCTCCCCGAGTTTTCTTCCCGAGCTGCCCCGTTGGGGGTGCCTTCGAAACGATGGAGGATCGAATGGCGTCGAAATGGTGGACGGTTGTCCGATGCGTCGGTCTCGCGCTCTTGGTCGCGAGCGCGCTGACGTTGGGTGTTTCCGAGGCGTCGGCGCAGAGTTCCGAACTCGCCGAGGCGAAGGATCTGTACGATCGCGGTCAGGATGACGCCGGTCTCGCCAAGTTGCAGGAGATCCTCGCGTCCGACCTCAGCCAAGAAGAAGCCTTCGAGCTCTCCGGTGAGGTCGACTACTCGTTCTGGCTCGATCTTCTCGTGCTGGGCGGCGAGCACGAACAGGCCGCGCTCGCGATGCTCGATCTCGCGACGGCCGAAGAGAACGAGCGCCGCGCCGACGAAGGCGCGATCCGCGATCTCGTCGCGCAGCTCGCGAGCGACGACGTTGCCGAACGCAACCAGGCGCGGCTGCGCTTGTCGGCCGACCACGGTTCGTACGCGGTTCCCGAGATTCTTCGCGTGCTCGCGAGCACGGACAGTAGCGAGTACCGCATCAACTTGCTCTACACGCTGACGCAGCTCGGCAGCGAAGCGGTGCCGGCGCTCGTCGAAGCGCTGCGTTCGTCGAACGAGTCGACTCGCTTGGACGTGATCCTCGTGCTCGGCAACATCCGCGACATGCGCGCGTCCGGCTACCTGAAGCGTCACCTCGAGCTCGGCAATCCGGACCAGGCCGAGGCGGACATCGTCGAGGACTCGCTCGAGCGTATGGGCCTCGTCGGTGGGTCGGCGCGCAACGACCTTCTCGGTCTCGCGAACCGCTACCTCCAGAACGATCCCGACGTCGTGCGCAATCTGCAGTCGACGCGCCCGGTGTGGCGATTCGAAGACGGCGGACTCGTGAGCGACGTGTCGCCGCTTTACCTCTACCACCTGCTCATGGCCGAGAAGGCCGCGTACGAGGCGCTCGAAGTCGCTCCCGGCGATGAAGAGGTCCTCGAGACGTTGGCCACGGCGATGTTGCGTCAGAAGGCCGCGCTCGAAGCGGCGGCCGAGGCGGGTGCCGATACGAGCGCCGCTCAGGCGCGCGTCACCCGAGCCGTGAATCTCGCAACGGCCGGCGACACGTCGATGAAGCGCGATGCGCTGCGTCGCGCGATGCGCGAAGAGTCGCCCGAGGTCGTGATCGAAGGCATCGAAGCGTTGGCCGCGACCACGTCGGGTGCGGAGCTCGCCGAGACGGTTTCGGATGGACTCGACAGCAACGACAAGCGCGTGCGCTACGTCACCGCGATCGCTCTCGCGAAGGACAACCCGAGCGACCTCGGAGCGAACACCGACAAAGTCGTCGCGACGCTGGTGCAGGCGGTCGGTGAAGAGAGCGTGCGCACCGTGCTCGTGATCGACGACAACGACGACACGCGCAACGCCGTGCTCGGCGCCGTCGAAGAGATGGGCGCGTTCGGGATGGGCGCGAAGACGGGTATCGATGGCATTCAGCGCGCCAAGAGCCTCCCGGGTGCGGATCTGTACGTGATCCGAGCCGGTATGAAGGACCTGTCGGTCGAGCGCATGCTGCGGAACTTCAGCGAAGACTTCCGCACGAAGAACACGCCTGTCGTGCTGCTTGCCGACGAGTCGGACAGCGTCAGCGTGCAAAACACGTACAGCGGTCGTGTCGCGGGTGTCGTGACGGGTCCCGATGCCGACGCGATGCGCGAGGCGATGGGCGACGATTCGAACGACAACCGTCAGCGCGCGCAGTCGGCCGCGAGCAAGGCTGCGGCGGCGCTGCACCTCGTCGCGCATGCCGGCAATGTCTCGCTCGACCAGGCGGTGCCTGCTTTGGTCGGTACGCTCGATCGTCCCGACGTCGTGCGCCTCGATGCGATCCGCGCGCTCGGCTACATCGGTTCGACGGAAGCCGTCCCGGGTCTCGTCGAAGTGCTCTCGAACACCGGCAACGCGGGCGAGGTTCGCGCGGCGGCGGCCGTGGCGCTCGGCCAGATCAGCGGTTCGGCCGGTACGATCAGCGGTGACGCGTTCGCGGCCCTCGAAGCCGCTTTGACGGACGACGACGCCGACGTGGCGTCGGCGGCCGCGAAGGCTCTCGGCATGGCGTCGCTTTCGGCGGAGCAGCGCACGCAGCTCTTGTCGAACAAGCGGCCGACCACGTCGGGCATCAGCGGCGAGTGATCTTCGGAGGTCGTTCGGCGGACGAAGCGCCGCGGGCGGCCTGCCGTTGGACGATCGTCGTTACGGAAACACGATTTCGACGAGGAGCCTGCTTGTCAGGCTCCTCGTCGCGTTGTAATCTCTGCGGCCTTTGGGCCCGGGTAGCTCAACGGTAGAGCACTGCTTTCGTAAAGCAGATGTTAGGGGTTCGAATCCCCTCCCGGGCTCCATTCCCTCGCCTCTTGTCACGATGCGTCCGTGATCTGGATCGCCGGAATCGACGAAGCCGGTTACGGTCCCACACTCGGGCCGCTCGTGATCTCCCTCGCCTCGATCGAGGCCCCTGCTGCGCTCAGCGCTGCCGACGGAACCGATGCCGTGCGGCACTGTCTCCGTTCGGCCGTTTGTCGACGCCCCGGTCGTTTTCGTCATCGCATTCCCATCGACGACAGCAAGCGTCTCTACACACCGGGGCAGGGCATCGCCCGACTCGAAGAGAGTGTGCTCGGCTGCCTCGCTGCGATCGACGGGCGAGTTCCCGCGACGTTCGACGAGCTCTTGCGCCGACTCGGCATCGAAGCCCCCGATCGATTCGACGTGTGGCCGTGGTACCGAAGCCGTTCGCTCGCACTGCCGCGTGCCGGCGAGCTCACGACGATCCAGCGCTACGCTTCGGCGCTACGATCGACGCTCGAGCATGAGGGGACGCGCCTCCGGCTCCACACCAACCCGGTCGACGAAACGCGTTTCAACGCGGGAGTGGGAGAGCACGGAAACAAGGCGAATGCGCTCGTTGCCGAGCTCTTGCGATTGTTGCGTGCGGTCTCGCCGCGGGGCATGGTGCACGACGTTCGGGTGGATCGGCTCGGCGGGCGTGTGTACTACGCCGACCTCTTGCGCGAAGCCTATGTCGACTGCGAAGTCCGCGCGGTGCGCGAGAGTTCGAAACGGTCCGAGTATCGAGTCGCGAGCTTGTTCCGCACGATGCGCTTCGACTTCCGTCAGAACGGGGATCGCCACGAGATGCTCGTGGCCCTCGCGTCGATGGTGAGCAAGTACGTGCGTGAACTCTTCATGGAAGTCTTCAACACGTTTTGGCGGGAACACGTCGACGACGTGCGTCCGACCGCGGGGTATCCGGTCGATGCGCAACGCTTCCTCGCTTCGATCCGGTCGGCGTGCGCGAGCCTCGGGATCGAAGAGCGCGACTTCGTTCGATCACGCTAGCAGCTCGCACGCTAGTGGCGGGGCCAATAGCGGCCCGCCTCAGCCAGCCCGCCTCAGCCAGCACGGGTCGCGGCCTGTCGGTCGCCGCGGAATCAGCCGGCTTTGAAGCTTCTCTCGATCGTCTTCATGTCGTCGGCGTACTTCTCGTCCATCTTGGGTTCGTGGACTTCGACGACCGTGTACATGAAACTCTTCTCCTTGAAGACGTGCGCCGTGATGCGACGGATCTCCGTGGGGTCGCTCTTGAGCTTTCCGTAGGCGGAGAAGGACTGCGTCTTGTGGCGACCGAATCGATCCCGACCCTTGGCTTCTTGCTCGACGATCTCGGAGAAGAGCTTCTTGACTTCTTCGGTCCAGCGGCCGAGGTGTTGCGTTTCGGTCTTGTTGAGGATCTTCATCTCGTACGCGTAGATCTGGTAGCGGATGAAGTCCTTCTTGCCGCCGATCACGTGGTTGATCTCGAGCCGCATCGCGGAGGAATCGCCCTTGGCCGGGCGGAAGCTCCAGTGTCGCGAATCGGGCCGATCCACGCGGAAGGCGAACTCGCGATCGACATGCTTCGTCGAGTCCTCCTTCTGGCCTCGCTGTGCATGGGTCGGGGTCGGGAAGAAGAGGGCAACGGCGACGACGGCGATTCCCGAAATGAAGAACGTGCTCCGGACCCACGACATGATCAGCCTCCCGTTTCTCGGACTCTGTTCGTTTGCCTTTTCGGGCGAAGCGGGTTCAAGCTATCGCGTTCGCCGCGTCGATCCTTCCCTTGTAGTATCGGTCGCACCGGCAGGTGGCACAAGGGGAAGTCCGGCGTTGCGGAAACCGCTTGCGATCGAGAAGGCTTCTGGTATTCTCAATCGTTCTTCGGTGCGTGCGGCGTCCTGTCGTACGGTAAGAATCCCACAATACTTAGAGAAATCTCACCGAGCGTGTAGGCCCGTCGGCAACTCGGGACGGTCCGCGCTCGTGAAGCGGAAGGACGGTCGTCGTGAAGGTCGCGATCCTCGGAGGCGGAATCACCGGACTCATGTGCGGGTGGCTGTTGCAGCAGAAGGGCCACGAGGTCACGATCCTCGAGAGAGACGAGATTCCGGGCGGCCTGTGCCGCTCGTGCGTCATCGACGGCTTCACGTTCGATCGCGCCGGTGGGCACATCATCTTCTCGAAGGACCAGGAGGTGATGCAGGTCTACCGCGACCTTCTCGGCGAGGACGCGATGGTGCGGACCGAGCGTCACACGAAGATCTTCTACCGCGGCGACTTCGTGAAGTACCCGTTCGAGAACGGGCTCGGCGATCTGCCGGCGGAGGACAAGTTCCAGTGTCTGAAGGGGTACGTCGAGGCGCACTACGCGCGCGAGAACGGCGCGCCGCAGCCCGACAACTTCCGCGACTGGGTCTTGTGGCGATTCGGACAGGGGATCGCCGATTGCTTCATGTTCCCCTACAACGAGAAGATCTGGAAGATCGACCTCTCCGAGCTCGGGACCGAGTGGGTGGCCGGGCGAGTCCCCGACGCGCCTGTCGAGGACGTGCTGCGCTCCGTGGTCGGGATCTCGACCGAGGGGTACAAGCACCAGGCCATTTTCTGGTATCCGATCGAGGGCGGTTTCCAGGCGATCACCGACCGACTCGTCGAGCGCGTCGGCGCTTCGCTCCGATGCGCGACGCCCGTCGAACAGGTTCGCAAGACGGCGAAGGGCTTCGAGGTGAACGGTGATGCGTACGATCGCGTCATCAATACGATTCCGCTCCAGGAGTGCTACAAGCGCCTCGAGGATGCCGATAGCGAAGGGAAGGCCGCGGCGGAGCGACTCGTGTTCCGCGGCGTGACGAGCTTCATGATCGGGCTCGGGGTCCCCGAGAAGACGAATCACTCGTGGATCTACTTGCCGCATCCCGAGAACGGTCCCGCGAACCGCATCACGCACCTCGCGAACTACAGCCCGCGCAACGCGCCCGAGGGCAAGAGTTCGATCCTCGCGGAGGTCACCTACGAGGGGAAAGCCGACATCCAGCAGAAGGACGCGGATGCCGTGGTCGACGGTCTCCACGAGACGGGCATCATCGACAAGAACACCGTCGAGCTGCTCGATTGGCGAAGCAATCACTACTCGTACATCGTCTTCACGCGCGACTTCGCCGAGAACCGCGACGCCGCGATCCGTGGTCTCGAGGACGCGGGGATCGACACGGTCGGACGCTTCGGTCGCTACGACTACCACAACTCGGACATGTGCATCCGGTCGGCGACCGACCTCATCGCGAAGTACCCGTCCGCCTGACCCGGCCCGAGAGACGACGGGACCGGGTTGCGGCTCGCGCCTACTGACCCGGACACGAGTCGCCAACCCCCGTCATCTGCATCATCTCGCTCGACGGCTCATGCCTGGTCCGAGCTAAGTCCAAGCGCCGCGCCGGTCACCATGCGAAGGGCCGGCTCGGGCTGCTTTCGGCGTTTTCTCGCGAATCCAGCGCCGCGCGACCGGCCCGATTCGCGAATCTCCGCGACTCCCGCGCGTCCTCTCTCTCCGCGATCGACGGTGCGGCTGTCGTCGTAAGTTGTTATTAGAGTTTTTCTTACCTTCTCTGTCGTTTCGTCGGGTGGTGTTCGTCCGTCGGTGGCGGGGACGAATTCCCGGCGTGCGCGGCAAGCGCTCATTTTCGTCGCGAAGAGTTCCGCGGACAGGGCCGATATAAGTCGCAAGCAGCGGTGCCTGAGGCGCGGCGCCCCCGGACGCGACGGGGGCCGGCCCGGGAAAACCACGGCGCTCGGGATTTCTCTCGGGTCGTTGGTCGTCGACGATCCACCTCGGTTCAAGGCCGGGCGAATCGAGGCGACTGCAAGGCGAGAGTCCGAGCTGACGGCGTACCGTCGTATCGTCCCGGTCGCGTCCGGGACGGTGCAGGAGTCGGTCGGACGTCGGTTTGAACGACTTCCCGACTGGGAGTGCGGGAAGTATCAAGAGTTCGGAAAGGAGACGGGTAATGAGAAGGTTTTCTGTAGCGATGATTGCCGTCGGCCTGCTGGCCGGCTCGGTGTTCGCGGGGCCGGTCGAGCGGTCGCGTGACGCCAAACTGCTGGACATTCTGCTCGAGCGCGACATCATCACGTCGCAAGAGCATGCGGAGCTCAACGATCTCGACCTGAGCGAGCCCGAAGAGCGTCGAACGGATCTTCAGGTGAAGGTCGAAGACATCGTGTCGCGCGGCCTCGCCGAAGAGCACGAAGAGCCGGTGGGCTACAAGAAGGGTTTCTACATCGATGCCGGTGAGAAGTTCTCGCTGCGAGTCAACGGTCGCGTCCAGGTCCGCTACACGTATATGGACTACGACGTCGATCGCACGATGGAGGACACGAGCTCGTTCGACACGCCGCGCGTTCGCCTCGATTTCTCGGGTCACGCGTTCGACGAGAACCTCAACTACCGAATCCAGACCGATCTCGACGACAACTCCGACGGCGGTCG
>JAUIME010000987.1 GCA_030433195.1 bacterium | reverse complement strand
CGGGGACGTTCGAGCATGTCGGGGACCTGGCTGCGGGAGGACATCCCCAATCGCTCATCATCGAGGATTTCGATCGTGACGGCCTCGAGGACTTCGCCCTTTCGAATTTGCATGACTACGTTGCCATCGTCCGGGGAACCGAGCAGGGCCCCCGCGACGCTCGGAAGTTCTACTTGGCCGATATGAACGCGTATCCGACACGGGGGCGTGGGCTCGTCTCGCTCGATGCGGATCGGGACGGTTCGCCGGATCTGGGGTGGGGTGACAAGCATGTCGAGATCCTGCGCAATGACTCGCTCCGGGCCGACGTCTGCCGGCGCGGTACGGTCGATGCCTCGAATGGCGAGCCCGTCGATGTCGTGTGGGTCAACGACTCCGCGGGTAGCGCGACGGATCGGGTCGTGCGTGTCGAAGGGGGGAAGTCCCTTACCGTTCGGGTAAGCTTGCCGCCAACGCGTGATGATCGTTCGCCCGGATCCGCGCGCTTCGTCCTGTACGCGTGGTCGAGAGGGCCTGACCGTGACACGATCGAACGGCTCCCCGAGGGTGTCGGCGATCTGTGCTTGCCCACGCCGACGCGCGGTGGCTCCCCGGCGCCGCAACGCATTTGGAACAATCTCGGCCGCACAGCGGTTTTCGGGATCGCGAATCGCCCCTCGACTCCCGCGCCGACGACGCTCGTCATTCCAACCGAAGGCTTGGGTCCGCGCACCGTTTTCTTGCAAGGTGTGATCGTCGATCCGTCATCGCCGTCTGGTCGGGTCAGCGTGACCAACGGCGTCGAAGTCAGGATAACGAAGTAGCAGCCTCGCTTACCTTCTCACCGTATCGTGCTGCCGGATCACATCTCCGCGGATCGCGAGTACGAATCCGAGCGCGCCGCGTCGCGTAGGTAGGGCATTTCGCTTCGCAGGCGGGCGACTTCGGCGGGGTCGATGTCGGCTTCGACGAGGCAGGGTTCGTGGCCGCCGTGGGTGAGGACGTCGCCGAGTGGGGAGACGATTTGGGATCGGCCGTCGAAGGCGAGGCCGTCGCCTTGGCCGATGCGGTTGATGCCGACGACGTAGGCGAGGTTCTCGAGGGCGCGGGCGCGCAGGAAGAGATCCCAGTGATGGCCGCGGGCGGCGGGCCAGCTAGCGGGGACGAGGAACAGGTCGGCGCCGTGCTCGAGCGCGGCGCGGCGGAAGTCTTCGGGGAAGCGCAGGTCGTAGCAGATCTGCAGCGCGACGCGGAAGCCCGCGACGTCGGCGACCGGAACCTCGGTGCCGGTTTCGTAGTGGACGTGTTCGTCTTGCGGCGTGAACGGGTGGCGCTTGGTGTA
>JAUIME010000262.1 GCA_030433195.1 bacterium | reverse complement strand
AGGCATCGATCAGGAAAGCGATGTGCTCGCCGAGATCGACACCGAGCTTCTCGACACCCGCGTGTACCTCGTCGCGCTCGACCTTCGCGGCGAAGCTCTTGTCCTTGAGCTTCTTCTTGACGCTCTTGGGTGTCAGCGTCCGAATGCCCTCGGGACGCACGAGGCAGCAGGCGCCGATGAAACCCGTGAGCTCGTCGCACGCCAAGAGCGCCTCGTCGAGCCGTGTCTCGTAGGGCACGTTCCACTTCGTGTAGTGCGCGGAGATCGCGTGCGCGATCTCGTCCTCGCCGCGTTCGCGCAGCCACGCGACGATCCGGTTCGGATGCTCGTCGGGCCACTGGTCGTAGTCGGCATCGTGCAGGAGCCCGGCGATCCCCCACCTCTCGACGTCGGCCTCCCCCTCGCCGTAGCGCGTCGCGGCCGCCCGCAGGGCCACCTCGACCGATCGCGCATGCCGGATCAACGCCTCCGATTTCGTCCACTCCTGAAGCAGCGCCCACGCTTCCTCTCGGTTCAACGACATCGCTTCGTCCTCCCTCCGGATCGCGAATTCGGCTCTATCATTCTGATCTCCATCTCAATCTGATGATCGCGTTCGCATCGACCGAAGGGCTGCCGAGCCCCGTCTCGAGCCCTTCTCCGGCCTCCAGGCGCGCTCCTCGCAGCGATCGACGTCATTGGCATCCTCGTTGCTCCCTGTCCTTGCGATCCGCCGCGGTCGCGAAGCACGCGACGCGAACCAGGGACGAGAAGAAGGAGCCGAGAGATGAACCCGAAACCTGACGAGAACTTCTCCACGGGAAGCGACAACATGCCGCCGAAGTGCTGCTTCGTCGAGAAGGCCTTCGTGGTGACTCTGAAGGACATGGAATCCCTCGAGGATTGCACCGACACGTCGCAACACATCAACCAGCTCGCGGAGGAAGGCCACGGACGCATCGTGCTCGACCTCTCGCAGACGCAGCGCGTGCCGGGCCCGTTCCTCGGCTATCTCGCGACCATGATCCGCAAGCAAGCCGAACGTGGCAACAACATGATCATCGTCGGGTCGTCGAAAGCGATGAAGGTGCTGTTCCGCGACAAGAAAGACAAGAACAAGAAAGAAGACTGATCGAACATTCGAGAGTGCGACAACCTCCTTCTCGTTCGCGGGGCCGTTCGGCGGCCATCGAACGGTCCCGCGACCCTCTCACGCGAGAAGAGGCACTCCCGACCGACGAATCACCCCGATCGACTCGCCTCGTCTCGACGAGCGGGCGCGTCAGAAGTTGATCTCCGCGTCCGCCAGAGACGGCGCCGCACGATCTTTGTCGGAGATGAGATCCGGGTCAACTTCGTCCGGCCACTCGATGCCGATGGCGGGATCGTTCCACACGATGCCGCGATCCGCCTCGGGCGCGTAGAGCCCCGTGCACTTGTAGTGGAACTCGGCGTACTCGCTGAGCGCGACGAAGCCGTGCGCGAATCCCTCAGGCACGTACATCGCGTGCTTGTTCTCGGCCGACAGCCGGTAACCGAACCACCGGCCGAAGTTCGGCGAGTCGCGGCGGATGTCGACGGCGACGTCGAACACCTCCCCCTCCGTCACGCGGACGAGCTTGCCCTGCGCGTGCGGCGCGAGCTGATAGTGCAGGCCGCGCAACGTCCCCCGCGACGACCGGCTGATGTTGTCCTGCACGAACTCCATCGTGAGCCCGGCGTCGTGGAACGCCTTGCGGTTGTAGCTCTCGAAGAAGAAACCGCGGTGATCTCCGAAGATCCGCGGCTCGATGATGACGACCCCGTCGAGGGGAGCCGGTGTGAACTTCATGCGTAGCCTCGATGCGATGCGTACGGATGCTCCCGAGGGTGCGCCCCGGGCTCGAAGGAGAAGCTATCGCGATCCGGTCTTGCCCCACTCGTCGAGCAGGTTCCCGGACGACTTCTCGTAGAATTCGCGCCAGCTGTCGTCGGCGCTCTCGTACTTGCGCAGCCAGTGCTCCTGCACGCGGATCTGAAGCTCGATCTCGCGTGCCAGCGCCTTGTCTTCCGACTTCTGGGCCTGCGTGAGCTCGCCTCTCAGCCGCTCGAGATTCGCTGGAATCTCCTCGGGCTTCGGCGCTTCCTTCACGAGGTCGCGGCGTCGTCCGCGTATGCGAACGATGAAATACACCGCCAAAACGGCGACGACGGCGATGAGGATCCACACGACGATCATGGCGCTCGCTTTCGGATGCAAAAGACTCGCGCGATCCGCGTCCGCCGAGCGAGCCTACGAGCCGCCGGCGACGAGCGGGGATGATACGAAGCGCCCCCTCGATTGACAACCCGCGGCGCACGCTGCGCGGACGGGACGGCCGCCCCGAGAGCACTCTCAGGCGAGATCGTCGCGTAGCAGCGGATGCGTGAGGCAGTGCGGCCCACCACGCGCACGCGACAGTTCGTGCGACGGGACGAGGACGCACATCTTCTCGTCGGACGAGCGCCGCCCCTCCTCGCGCCCCAGCAGCAGATCGCGCGCGTGCACGACGCGAAAGCCGTGCTCGACGAGCTCCTCGGCGGTTCGCACGTTGCGGTCGTAGAGCGTGATGACGCCGGGTGCGATCGCGAACGCGTTGGCCCCGTCCGTCCACTGCTCGCGCTGCTGCGCGACCGGGTCCGCCCCGCCGCATCGAACGGCTTCGTAATCGAGCCCGAGCGAAGCGAGCGTCGGAAACCACCCCTCGGCCGTCACGGGCTTTCGCTCGCGCGACGCGAGATCGATCGTCGAAACGCGTGCGGCTTGCTGCGACTGCCCGAGCATCACGGGCGGGAACGCGAGACACTTGTGACGATCGATCGGCGTCACGAGCGTATCGAGGTGCATGTACGCGCGCCGCTTCGGAATCTCCACGACGACGACGTAGCGCGGGCCGTCCTGCCGTGCCGCGAGCGCTTCGGCGAGCGCCTCTACGGCGGCGCGACTCGTGCGTTCGGAGATCCCGACCGCGACGATGTCGGGCGACAGAACGAGCACGTCTCCGCCTTCGAGCCACGGCGCGTCTTCCCCGCACGACTCGGGATCGAACAAGACCGGGGCATCGGCGAAGTCCGGGTGAAATCCGTGCACGAGCCGCGACAAGATCGACTCGCGTCGTCGCGCCGCGGTCGCCATCGACGTGAACACGACTCCTTCGTGCAACACGACGAGCGGATCCCGTTGAAAACACCAATTCGGCAGCGGCGCGAGCGCGTAGAGTTCGTGCGCCTCGAACGGATCGGCGACGTCCGCCGAGCGAATCCCGTGCACGAGGTCGGCCGCGAGCTCGGCCGCGGGCGCCGAGCGGATCCGGTCTTGCCACGCCTCGCGCGTCGGATCACCGACCCTCGCGAGCAGCCAGTCCCGCGCTTCGGCATCCTCGAGGGCCTCGCCGAGCAAGTGCCGCGCTTCGAGCACTTCCACCTCGAACATCCGAAAGATCCGACGAAACATCGCGTGCTCTTCGCGCGCGCGCTCGCCGAACAGGATGTCGTCGAAGAGCAGTTCTTCCATCATCGCGGGCACCATACGATCGACTTCCGCTTCGGGCGCATGCACGAGCACACGTCGCAGCCGACCGATCTCCGAAGTCACGCGAATCATGGAATCGTCCCTTTCGTGGCGTTCTGCCGGGCGCTCGCTCCGTCGACGAGGTCCGAGAGCGCAGTGTAGGTCACCCCGATCCCCCGTCAAGTGCACGAACGTGCCGACGAGCTCAGGGTTCCACGGCCTCGAACTCGCGCACGCGAAACGCGGACGCTCGGAAAAAATGCAACTCGGCCCCGCACGCCCGAAATCGTGGGATATACTTCCGGGCCCGTTTCTCCGCTGTATCCCACCACTCCGTCCTCTGCGATGCGACCGTACCGTATCCACGGCCGGTCCGTACTCGCCCTGACGCGACTCTTCATCTCGCGAGACTCACCGTCTGCGCGAAGAGTCGGGATTCCCGCCATCCGAGAAGGGAAGGTTCATGAAACGGCTCACCGTCTCCGTTGTCGTCGGCTGCTTGCTGATCCCGGTCCTGTTCCTCGCAGCCCAGCCTTTCAATGTCGTCGTCGGCCCCGGTCCGGCCACGGCGCGTCTGCAGCTTGCCTATCACGACGTGGAGATCCTGCGTCAAGATTCGCGCACGTCGTCGTTCTCGGGCCCCATGGTCACGGGGGACACGGCGAGGCTCGCGGCCGAAACGTGGCTCGAGCTCTGGGGCCAAGCCGTGGGAGTCGAACCCCCCGACCTCACGGAAACACGACATCACCCACTCGCCGACGACACGCTCACGGTCTTCGCGTACACGCAGAACCTCGGCGGCATCCCGGTCGAGGAATCCGCGATCCACGTCGTCGTGCGCAACACCGACGGCGTGCGCCCGAACCAGGTCGTCCATGTCGGCGCGAAGGTGACGCAGCCGCCGGCTCGAGGCTTCGCGCCGATCGATCCCGAACCGGATCGCTGGTTCGACTCGCTCCGCGCGTCACAGTCGTTCGGTAGTCTTTCGGAATGGAGAGAACCCGAGCTCGTCGTACTGGATTCCATGGGCGATCTCGACCTCGAAGAACCGCGGCTCGCCTGGAAGTCGTTCGCGCACGGCGACGATCCCGCGAACTTCGAGGCGTACACCCTCTTCGTCGACGCCGCGTCGGGCGATCTGCTGCACGTCCGCGACGAGGTCTTCCACGTCGACGTCCAAGGCAAGGTCACGGGCATGGGATCGCCCGGGACGTATCCCGACACCGCGGCCAATCCCGAAACGTCGTACGAACTCGCGGAAGCGCACGTCGGCATCACCGGCGGCAACTCCGCGAAGACGAGTGCGAGCGGCGACTTCGTCATCTCGCACTCGGGAAGCTCACCGGTCACGGTGGCGACCGATCTCACGAGTGACTGGGTTCGCGTCTGGAACAACGCAGGAGGCGAGCTCGCGCTCTCGCAATCCGTGACGCCGCCGGGCCCCGCGGACTTCTCGTTCAACGGTTCCCCGAGCGAAGCGACGACAGCCCAAGTCAACGGCTTCGTCCATGCGGTCGCGACGCACGAGTTCTACAAGAGTCGCAACCCGGCCTTCACGGGCCTCGACATGCAGATCCCCTGCAACGTCAACCTGGGATCGAATTGCAACGCCTACTACACGACGGCCGACCACTCGATCAACTTCTACTCCTCGGGCAGCGGCTGCGTGAACACGGCGTACAGCAGCGTCGTGGCGCACGAATACGGCCACTTCATCGTCAACCGGCTCGGCCTATCGCAGGGTGCCTTCGGCGAAGGATTCGGCGACGTGATCGGGATGCTCCTCTACGACGACCCGATCGTCGGCCGTGACTTCGTAGGCCCCGGGAGCTACGTGCGCGACACGGTCTCGGCCAACGTGCAGTACCCTTGCTCGGGTCAGATCCACTACTGCGGGCAACTGCTCTCGGGAGTGTGGTGGGACCTCCGCAACGAGCTCGTCGCATCGCTGGGACAGGAGGCGGGGCTCGACACCGCTCGTCAACTGCTCATCGACTGGTCCGCGATCACGATCGGTGGATCGGGAACGAACAGCGCGCACTCGACGACGGCCATCGAAGTGCTCACGGTCGACGACGACGACGGCGACCTCTCGAACGGGACGCCGCATTACAGCGAAATCTGCGCCGCGTTCGAGGCGCACTCGATCGACTGCCCCGACCTTTCGGCGGTGGTGTTCTCGTACCCGGACGGCGTTCCGAGCACGGTCGCCCCCGGAGTCGACACCGAGTTTCGCGTACACGTCGAGGCGCAGCACGGCCAGCCCGTGGCGAACAGCGCGCGCCTCGTGATGCGCGTCAACGGCGGCGACTTCACGGAGCTCGCGCTCACGTCGACGGCGCCGCACGAATACACGGCGGCGATCGGCGGGCTCGCGTGCTTCGATCTCGCGGAGTTCTACGTCACGGTCGACCTGGTCGGCGGTGGAACGGCCTCCGATCCCGCCGACGCTCCGGCCGACCTGCGTTCGTCCCGGGCGCTCACGGGTGAAGACCTCGTGCTGCACGCCGACTTCGAAGACGACCTCGGCTGGAGTGTCGTGAACGACGCGATCTCGGGCGGCGCCTGGGAATCGGGCGTACCGGCCGGCGACGGCTCGCGTGGCGACCCCGTCACCGATTACGACGGATCGGGGCGTTGCTTCTTGACGGAGAACGTCATGGGCAACAGCGACGTCGACGGCGGCCCGACGATGCTCGTCTCGCCGGCGCTCGACTTCTCGTCCGGTGACGGCACGATTCGCTACGCCTACTGGATGTACAACGACGACGGCGACGACTCGCTCGACGTCCTGCTCTCCGACGACAACGGCTCGACCTGGACGGTTGCGGCTTCACACCTCGGCGGCGACGGCGGCTGGGAGACGAACGCGATCACGATCGCCGATTGGATCTTGCCGACCGCGACGGTGGTCGTCGGCTTCTCGATCGCCGACTCGCCGAACGACTCGATCACGGAGGCCGCGATCGACGCGTTCGTCGCGACGGCGCTCACATGCGACGGCGTGGTCGACTGCAACGGGAACGGCATCCCCGACGGCGAAGACATCGGCTCGGGGACGAGCTTCGACTGCAACGACAACGCCATCCCGGACGAGTGCGACATCTCGGCGGGAACCAGTTTCGACACGAACGGAAACGGCATCCCCGACGAATGCGAAGACTTCATCGCATTCTGCGGAGTGCCGAGCGCGAACGGCGGCTGCGGCGCGGCCGAAGAGATTCTCACCATCAACGGAACGACGGGCGGATCGGGTCGCGTGCTCGAGGTCGACACCACGACCCCGGTGTCGATGTCGATTCGAGAACCGTCCTCGCGTGTCGGCGACGGCAAGGTCACGCGCATGTGCCTGTACGTCTGGGACCGTGAGCCGATCGCCAAGGATCTCGTGGTCCTGCCGAAGGACCTCGGTTCGATGTGCTTCGGCCCGTACTACCTCGGCACCGAGGAGGCGGCGATCGTGTTCAACTCGATCGGCGTTCCCAAGAAGCTCGGCCTTCACGACGGCCCCGGCGATCCGCCCGTCCTTCAGGATGGCGCCACGCTCG
>JAUIME010000261.1 GCA_030433195.1 bacterium | reverse complement strand
CGCGCGGGTCGTACCGCATGCCGTCGTGCTGCTCGACCACGCCTACGTCGAGTTTGCCGACGAGGATCTCGGGGACGTCGTTCATCGGTACCCGAACGTGGTGGTGACGCGCACGTTTTCGAAGGCGCGCGGGATGGCCGGCTTGCGCGTCGGCTACGCGATCGGGGCGCCGTCGATCCTCGACGCGATGCGCGTGAGCGGCGGCCCGTACTCGGTTGCGGGGCCATCGCTCGCTGTCGCGGCCGCGAGCGTCACGACGACGGACGCTTCGGTGAGCGCGTTCGTCGCGCGAGTGCGCACCGAGCGGGAGCAGATCGCCGGGCGCCTGCGCGAGCTAGGCGCGGACGTGCTGCCGAGTCGGGCGAACTTCGTGTTCGCGCGATTCGACCGGTCGAGCTGGGTCCACGACGCGATGCGGGGTTTGGGCATCGGCGTGCGGGGTTTCGCGAACGAGGCGGCGCGCGGCGGACTGCGCATCACGTGCCCTGGCAACGACGCCGATCTGGCGCGGCTCCTCGACGCCTTCGAAACCGTCCTCGCGCCCACAGCGATCCTGTTCGATCTCGACGGCGTCTTGGCCGACGTTTCGCGTTCGTACCGGGCGACGATCCTCGCGACCGCCGACACGTTCGGGGTCTCGATTACACAGAACGACGTCGAGCGCGTGAAACGCGAAGGCGACGCGAACAACGACTGGGTCGTCACGCATCGCTTGCTCCGTGAGCGCGGCGTGACGTGTTCGCTCGAAGAAGTCACCGAGCGCTTCGAGGAGATCTACCAGGGCGCGGGCAACGTCCGAGGGTTGAGGACGTACGAACGTCTTGTCCCCGGATGCGCTTGGCTCGACGATCGAGCGGGCCGCTTCGCGAGCGCGATCGTGACCGGTCGTCCGCGAGCCGACGCCGAGCGATTCCTCGCCGAGCAGGGCATCGCCGATCGCTTCGACGTTCTCGTGACGATGGAGGACGCGCCCGCGAAGCCGAATCCCGCGCCCGTACGTCTCGCACTCGAGCGCCTCGGCGTCCGGCGTGCGTGGATGATCGGCGACACGCCCGACGACATGCGCGCGGCGCGCGGCGCGGGCGTCGTACCGATCGGGATTCGCGCGCCGTCCGAAGCGCTCGATGCCGCACGTCCGGCGCTCATCGCGTCCGGTGCGGCGCGAGTCCTCGATCGATTGGAAGAACTCGACGACCTCATCCCTGAATCTTGGAGAGCACGATCATGAGTACACGACGCGCGACGATTCAGCGCGGCACCGGCGAGACCGACATCGAGCTCGAGTTCGCGCTCGACGGGACGGGAGCCTGCAAGGTCGATACCGGCGTCGGCTTCCTCGATCACCTGCTCGGCGCGTTTGCGGTCCACGGCCGCTTCGACCTCGCGCTGCGGTGTCGAGGCGATCTCGAGGTCGACGATCACCACACGGCGGAGGACTGTGGCATCGCGCTCGGTGAAGCGATCGACCGGGCGCTCGGAGATCGCACGTCGATCCGCCGTTTCGGATCGGCGTACGCGCCGCTCGACGAGGCGCTCGCCCGCTCGGTCGTCGACCTCGTGGCGCGTCCGTTCGCGGTCGTGCGGCTCGACCTGCGACGCGAGACGATCGGCGCGCTCGCGACCGAGAACGTCGGCCACGTGTTGTCCTCGTGTGCGACGTCGGGGCGGTTTTGCCTGCACGCGACCGTGCTCGAGGGCGACAACGATCACCATCGCGCGGAGGCCGCGTTCAAGGCGTTCGGGCTCGCGCTCCGCGCGGCCGTCGAGCGCGACGCGACGCGGAGCATCGCGAGCACGAAGGGAGTCGTCGTATGAGCGCGTTCGAAGTCGTCGTGGTGCCGACGGGGACCGCAAACCTCGCGTCGGTCCTCGCCGGTTTGCGTCGCGCCGGAGGTGCGCCGAGGCTTGCCGAAGGGCCTCGCGACGTCGATCGCGCGGCGGCCGTCGTCGTGCCCGGCGTCGGATCGTACGCGGCCGCGCTCGAGTCGTTGCGTTCGAGCGGCCTCGCCGAGGCGATCCGCGATCGCGTGCTCTCGGGGCGGCCGACGTTGCTCGTGTGCCTCGGGCTCCAACTGCTCGGCGAATCGAGCGAAGAGAGTCCCTGCGTCGACGGCTTGGGTGCTGTCAGCGTGGCGGTCGAGCGATTCGCGGACGACGTCGTCGTTCCGCAGCTCGGTTGGAATCGCGTCGAGCCCGACGAGGCGTGCCGCTTCGTGCGGCCGGGTCACGCGTACTTCGCGAACTCGTTTCGCATCGTGCACTCACCCGAAGGCTGGGCGTCCGCCACGAGCGTGCACGGTGGTTCGTTCGTCGCGGCGATCGAGCGCGGTGCAGTCCTCGCCTGCCAGTTTCACCCCGAGCTCTCGGGCGCTTGGGGACTCGACTTGACGCGACGTTGGCTCGAGGCGGCGTGCACACCCGCGAAGGCCGCGAGCGATGGAGGAAGATCATGCTGACGGTGAGGATTCTGCCGTGTCTCGACGTTCGCGACGGACGGGTCGTGAAGGGCGTTCGCTTTGCGGGATTGCGTGACATGGGAGCGCCGGCCGAGTTCGCCGCGCGCTACGAAAGCGAGGGCGCCGACGAGATCGTCTTGCTCGACGTCTCGGCGACGAACGAGGGGCGGGCGGCCGCCCTCGACACGATCCGCGCGGTCCGCGACGTGCTATCGATTCCGCTCACGGTCGGCGGCGGCGTTCGGTCGGTCGACGATGCGCGGCGGTTGCTCGAAGCGGGGGCCGACAAGGTGGGCGTGAACTCGGCGGCGGTCCGCGACCCGGAGCTCGTGCGCGAGATCGCGCAGCGTTTCGGCGCGCAATGCGCCGTGGTCGCGATCGATGCGGCGGCGACGGCGGCAGGCGGGTACGAGGTCGTCACCCACTCGGGAACCGAGCGGACGGGTCTCGATGCCGTCGCATGGGCACGCACGGCCGTCGAGTTCGGGGCAGGCGAAGTGCTGCTCACGAGCTTCGATCGCGACGGTACGCGATCGGGCTACGATCTCGTTCTCGTCGACGCGGTCGCGAACGCGGTTCGGGTGCCCGTGATCGCCTCGGGTGGGGCCTCCGACGCCGGGCACATGCTCGCGGCGCTTCGCGCGGGTGCGCATGCGGTGCTCGCAGCGTCGATCTTTCACGAGAGTCGAGGCGAAGTCGGGCGCGTGAAGGAGTTCCTCTCGCGAGAAGGCGTGGAGGTGCGGCCATGATCTTGCCTTCGATCGATCTGCGAGACGGGCACTCGGTGCAGCTCGTCGGGGGGCGTGAGCAAGCGCTCGACGCGGGGGATCCGAGGCCGATCGCGCGCCGCTTCGGCCGCGTCGGCGAGATCGCGATCGTCGATCTCGACGCCGCGCTCGGCACGGGGTCGAACGCCGACGTCGTCGAGGAGTTGCTCGCGATCGCGCCGTGCCGCGTCGGCGGTGGGATTCGCGACGCCGCGACGGCGATCCGTTGGCTCGATGCGGGCGCCCGCCGCGTCGTGCTCGGAACGGCTGCGCGTCGCGACGTGCTCGAGCAGCTTCCGCCGGATCGCGTCGTGGCGGCTCTCGACGCCGTGGACGGTGAAGTGGTGGTCGACGGTTGGCGAACGCGAACCGGAGAGACCGTCGAAGCGAGGCTCGCCGAGCTGCGCGGACTCGTCGACGAGTTCTTCGTGACGTTCGTCGAGCGCGAGGGGCGCATGACCGGGATGGATCTCGACCGCGTCGCCGCGCTTCGCGAAGCGGCCGGACCGGCGCGGCTCACGGTCGCGGGCGGCATCGCGACGGTCGACGAGATCGCCTCCCTCGACCGGATCGGCGTCGACGCGCAAGTCGGCATGGCGCTCTACTCGGGTCGCTTCGATCTCGCGGACGTACTCGTCGGCGTGATGCGCTCCGATCGCGCGGACGGTCTCTGGCCGACCGTGGTCGTCGACGAGAACGACATCGCGCTCGGCCTCGCGTACTCGAGTCCGCGGAGCTTGCGTCGTGCACTCGACGAAGGGCGTGGCATCTACGAATCGCGCTCTCGCGGTGTGTGGGTCAAGGGCGAGAGCTCGGGCGCGACGCAGGAGTTGCTGCGCATCGACATGGACTGCGATCGCGACGCGCTTCGCTTCACGGTTCGGCAGGCGGGTGACGGCTTCTGTCATCGCGCGACGCGCTCGTGCTTTGGCGACGCCCGTGGATGGCCCGACCTCGTGCGCCGGACCGCGGCGCGCGCGGATGAGGAGGACGCGGGATCGTATACGAAACGGCTCCTGGGCGATCGTTCGCTCTTGGAGGCGAAGCTCGTCGAGGAGGCGGGTGAACTCGCCGATGCTCGCGATCCCGAGCACGTCGCGGAGGAAGCCGCCGACGTCTTGTACTTCACGGCCGTGGCGTTGGCGCGGGCGGGTGTGACGTTCGATGCGGTCGAGCGAATCCTCGACCGACGGGCGCTTCGCTGCACGCGGCGTTCGGCGGTCGAAGTCGAAACTCGAGAGGAGGAGATCCGATGAGCACGCCACGACTCCGACGCGTGCGGCCCGACGACGTGGTCGCCGCTCGACTCGAACCGCTCGATGCCGAAACGCGCGCCGTCGCGCAGACGATCCTCGACGACGTGCGCGACCGTGGAGACGTCGCGGTGATCGAGCATGCGACGAGGCTCGGTGATCTCGAACCCGGAGCCGCTTGGCGGATTTCGCGGGATGCGTGCGATGCGGCGTTGGAGGGCCTGCCGCGCGAAACTCGCGGCGTGCTCGAGCGTGTCGCCGCGCGCATTCGAACCTTCGCGGACGTGCAACGCGCTTCGCTGCGTTCGTTCGAAACGCCGATCCCGGGCGGCATCGCCGGGCAAGACGTCGCGCCCGTCGAAGCCGCGGGCTGCTACGCGCCCGGCGGACGCTACCCGCTTCCGTCCTCGCTCCTCATGACCGCTGTCACGGCACGTGCGGCGGGTGTCGAGCGCGTCGTCGTGGCGTCGCCTCGACCGTCGCCGATCGTACTCGCGACCGCAGCCGTCGCCGACGCTGACGAGCTGCTTGCGGTGGGCGGCGCGCAGGCGATCGGTGCATTCGCGTTCGGCACCGACGACCTTGCGCCGTGTGACGTCATCGTGGGGCCCGGCAATCGGTACGTGACCGCCGCGAAGGAGCTCGTGGCCGGACGTGTGACCATCGACTTGCCGGCCGGCCCGAGCGAGCTCGTCGTCGTCGCGGATGCGTCGTCCGATCCCGACGTCGTGGCCGCCGACCTTCTCGCGCAGGCTGAGCACGATCCCGATGCGCTGCCGATTCTCGTCGCGTGGGAGGCCGACGTGATCGACGCCGTCGAGCGCGCGCTCGACGCGCGACTCGCTACGCTCCCCACGCGCGAGGTCGCCGAAGCGGCGGTACGCGGCGGGATGGCCGTGCTCGCGTCGGACGCGGCCGAAGCCGTCGTCGTGTGCGACCGACTCGCGCCCGAGCATCTGCAGATCTCGACGAGCGATGCGCCGGCGTGGCGGGATCGGCTGCGGCACTACGGCGGGCTGTTCCTCGGCGAGGCTTCGGCGGAAGTCTTCGGCGACTACGGCATCGGACCGAATCACGTGCTGCCGACCGGCGCCTACGCGCGACGCCGCGGCGGACTGTCGGTGTTGACGTTCCTGCGTCAGAGGACCTGGATGCAGCTCGATCACGTGCCGGACGAGGTTCTCGACGACACGATCGCACTCGCGCGGCTGGAAGGGCTGGAGGGCCACGCCCGGGCCGCGGAAGCGCGCCGCCACGACCGATGATCGAAGCGCCAGCCCTTCTCTCCGGTTCCGTGATCCGAGCCGCCGCAGGCATTTCTGAGCTGCCCGCTGGCGATACGATCACGAATCCGTTTGAATACGGCGGACCCCTCGGAATAAGGGATCCCGAAACGCCGGAACCAGTCACGGCTCCGGCTCGGCCGTCGAGTTCTCGCGGAGGAACCCATGGACGCGATTTTCTTCTACAGCGCCGTCATCGGTGGGAGCGTTCTCGTCATCCAGACGATTCTCAGCGTGATCGGCATCGGTGCCGAGAGCTTCGACGTCGGTGATGCGGGTGAGGCCGGCGAGGCGCTCGATTTCGACGGTGACGCGGCTCACTCGATGTTCATTCACGTGCTCTCGTTCCGAGCGCTCGTCGCGTTCTTCACGTTCTTCGGACTCGGGGGCCTCGCGGGTGAGGCGAGCGGCTTCGAGTCGAGGACCACGATCTTTCTGGCGATCGGCGCGGGGCTCGCGTCGATGTTGATCGTCGCCTACATCATGAACCTGCTCGTCAGTCTGCACTCGAGCGGATCCCTCGAGATGAAGAACGCGGTCGGAGAGACGGGGCGAGTGTACCTGAGGGTGCCGGCCGAGAAGGGCGGCCAGGGCAAAGTCCATGTCGTCGTGCAGGGGAGGACCGTCGAGGCGCGTGCCGTCACGTCGGGGCCCGAGCTTCCCACGGGATCGTCGGCGAGAGTCGTCGGCCTCGTGGACCCGAGTACTTTGGAAGTCACATCGGCGGAGGAGAAGGCATGACCATCGAAACACTCGGAATGCTGGCGGCGCAGACCACGGCAGGGACGCTCGGCGCGATCGGTGCGGCGGCAGGCGTTCTCATCGTCTTCGGTTTCCTCGTCTTGCTCGTCAAACGGTACAAGCGCTGCCCCAGTAACAAGGTCCTCGTCGTCTACGGAAAGATCGGCAAGGGGAAGTCGGCGAAGACTCTGCACGGGGGCGGAACGTTCGTCTGGCCGATCATCCAAGACTACGGCTACATTCACCTCGATCCCATCCAGATCGAGATTCCCCTTCGCGGCGCACTGTCGGTCGAGAACATTCGCGTCAACGTGCCGAGTGTCTTCACGGTCGCGATCGGAACCGAGGCGGCGACGATGGAGAACGCCGCGATCCGCTTGCTCGGACTGACGACGTCCGAGATCATGAAGCAGGCCGAAGACATCATCTTCGGGCAGCTTCGCCAAGTGATTGCATCGATGCTCATCGAGGACATCAACCGCGACCGCGACAAGTTCCTCGACAGCGTGCAGACGTCGCTCGAACCCGAGCTCGAGAAGATCGGCCTCGTGTTGTTGAACG
>JAUIME010000260.1 GCA_030433195.1 bacterium | reverse complement strand
CGGGTTCGATGCGGAGGTCGAGGTCTTCGACGGCGACGACGCGGTCGAACTCGCGCGAGAGGCCGGACACTTCGAGGAATGGCCCGGTCGCGGTGGACGATCCGGAACTGGAGGCGTGGGCATCGGGGCCGGGGCAGCCGCTTCGAGACGGATCGTGCATACGTCCTCGGTCGTGTCGCGATCGTTCGGACAGGGCTTGATGAGGAACGACGGCTTCGTTATACACGAATCCCCATGAATCCACTACTCGTCGCGCTGGGCTGCTTCGCACTCTACGGCATCGGCTACGCGGTCTACGCGCGCTATCTGGCGGGGCGTGTGTTTCGGCTCGATCCGGATCGCACGACGCCCGCGCACGAGCTCGAGGACGGCATCGACTACGTGCCGACGAATCGGTTCGTGCTGTTCGGCCACCACTACGCGTCGATCACGGGGCTCGCGCCGATGCTCGGGCCGGCGGTCGCGGTGATCTGGGGATGGGCGCCGGCGCTCCTGTGGGTGGTCTTCGGAGCGATCTTCATCGGCTGCGTGCACGACTTCGGTGCGCTCGTGCTGTCGGTGCGTGCGCGCGGGTCGTCGATCGGCAAGGTCGCCGAAGGCGTCATCGGGCCGCGCGCGAAGTTCCTGTTCCTCGGGCTGATCTTCTTCGGCGTCGCGCTCGCGATGGGCGTCTTGATCTTCATCATCGCGATCCTCTTCCAGGCGGGACCCGACTTCGACCCGAACGACCTCGCGGCCGCGAAGTCGTCGTTTCCGAGTGCCGTGTTGCCGTCGATCGTGATCATGGTGCTCGCGATGGTGCTCGGTTGGCTGCTCTACAAGCGGAAGTTCCCGCTCGCACCGACGACCGCGGTCGGATTCGTGATCATGCTCGTGTCGGTGTGGCTCGGTACGCGCTTCCCGACGCTCGGCCTCGATCGCGAAGCGTGGCCGACGCGTGACACGTGGACGTGGATCCTTCTCGGGTACGCATTTCTCGCGTCGGTGCTCCCCGTGTGGAGTCTCCTCCAGGCGCGTGATTTCCTGAACTCGCTGTTGCTGTACGTCGGTCTCACGGCGACCTACGTCGGCTTCTTCCTGCTCGCTCCCGAGTTCGCGGCCCCGCGCTTCGATCCGAGTCCGCCGGGGGCGCCGCCGATCTTCCCGTTCGTGTTCATCGTGATCGCGTGCGGCGCGGCGAGCGGCTTCCACGGCCTGGTGTCGTCGGGGACGACCGCAAAGCAGCTCGCGCGCGAGACCGACGCGCGGTTCGTCGCCTACGGCGCGATGATCGGCGAGTCGTTGCTCGGCTTGCTCGCCGTGCTCGCGTGCACCGCGGGCGTCGAGAACTCGGCGATGTGGCAGCTCACGTACCACGACTGGAACAGCGTCGCGGGCGACGGCACGCTCGCCGTCAAACTCGGCGCGTTCATCAAGGGATGCGCGCGGTTCCTGTCGGCGCTCGGCCTCGACCCGAACCTCGCGGCGGCGTTCATCGCCGTCATCGTGGTGTCGTTCGCGCTCACGACGCTCGACTCGGCAACGCGACTGTTGCGATTCAACATCTCGGAGATCGGTGCCTCGCTGGGACTCGGTATCCTCGGGAACCGTTACCTCGCGACGGCGCTCGCAGCGGGAGCGATCGGGTTCTTCGCGTTCTACGAGATCGATGGGCGGTCGGCGGGGCTCGCGCTGTGGACGTTGTTCGGAATCACGAACCAGCTGCTCGCGGGATTGACCCTCATGACCGTCGCTCTGTACTTGCGGCAGCGAGGGCGCAATGGGTGGGTCGCGGCGATTCCCGCCGTGTTCATGCTCGCGAGCACGGCTTTCGCGATGGCGCGCAAGCTCCAGGGATTCGCGGCAACCGGGCAGACGCTCCTGCTCGTGGTCGGCGGCGTGCTCGCGGTGATGGGGCTTTGGATCGTGCTCGAGGCGATCGCGTGCGCGCGCCGCAACGAGCGCACCGACGAGGAACGCGTCGTCTTCCGGAAGTGAGCGAAAGCGCGCCGCGTGGCGGCCGCGGCAGTGTTTTCGAGGCCCGCGCGCCCGCTTCGGACGGTCTCGCCCGTCATGCTATGATGCGCGGCAAATTCACACGCTCACGCTCCCGGCGACGGCGCGCCGACCGCGCCCGCGGGTCGACATCTCGAGGAGGATTCACGCATCATGGACGTTCTGCAACGACTCGGAATCGGCGACGAAAACTCGGGAGCGTACGACGGCTCCTGGCGAAGTACGTCGGGTGCCGTACTCGAGAGTCGAAACCCCGCGACGGGTGAGCTCTTGGCGACCGTCCGACAGGCCACGCGTGCCGACTATGATGCGTGTGTCGAAGCCGCGCACGAGGCGTTCCTGCGTTGGCGTGAAGTGCCGGCGCCGAAGCGTGGCGAGATCGTCCGTCTCATCGGCAATGCGATCCGCGACGAGAAGGACGCCCTCGGCAAACTCATCACGCTCGAGATGGGGAAGATCGTCCAAGAGGGATGGGGCGAGGTTCAAGAAGCCATCGACATCGCCGATCTCGCGGTCGGACAGTCGCGTCAGCTCTTCGGGCTCTCGATGCACTCGGAACGCCCGCTTCACGCGATGCGCGAGCAGTGGCATCCGCTGGGTACCGTGGCGATCATCACGGCCTTCAACTTTCCGATGGCGGTCTGGGCGTGGAACTCGATGCTCGCGCTCGTCTGCGGGGATTCGTGTTTGTGGAAGCCGTCGCCCGAGACGCCGCTCTGCGCGATCGGGCTCACCAACGTCGTTCGCCCCGTCCTCGAAGCGGAGGGCTTCGGGGCGCTCGCGTCGTGCGTGATCGGTCCGGTCGACGACGTCGCGCAGCCGATGCTCGAAGATCGCCGGATTCCTCTCGTTTCGTTCACGGGTTCGATCGCGACGGGGCGCATCGTCGCGAGCACGGTCGGGCAGCGCCTGGGCAAGACGCTGCTCGAACTCGGCGGCAACAACGCCGTCGTGTTGCTCGAAGACGCCGACCTCGATCTCGCGATTCCCTCGATCGTCTTCGGGGCCGTCGGCACGGCGGGCCAGCGTTGCACGTCGACGCGGCGCGTGCTCGTCCACGAGTCGATCGCGGACGACGTCGAGCGTCGTTTGCTCGCCGCCTATGAGCAGGTCAAGATCGGCGACCCGATGAAGGACGGAACGCTGTGCGGTCCGGTCATCTCGAGTGCCGCGGTCGACAACATGCACGCGGCGATCGAGGCGGTGAAGAAGGAGGGCGGGACGCTCCTGTGCGGCGGTGAACGCGTCGAGCTCGACGGATCGCTTTCGGGTGGGAACTACGTGAAGCCCGCGATCGTGCGCGCCGAGAACGAGTACGCGACCGTTCAGGAAGAGACGTTCGCGCCGCTGCTCTACATCATCCGCGTGAAGGACCTCGACGACGCGATCGCCAAGCACAACGCGGTGCCGCAGGGATTGTCGTCCGCGATCTTCACGTTGAATCTGCGCGACGCCGAGCGATTCCTCTCGGCCGCGGGATCCGATTGCGGTATCGCGAACGCGAACATCGGAACGTCGGGTGCCGAGATCGGCGGCGCCTTCGGCGGCGAGAAGGATACGGGCGGCGGCCGCGAGTCCGGGTCGGACGCGTGGCGCGCGTACATGCGCCGCCAGACGAACACCGTCAACTGGTCGCGCGAGCTCCCCTTGGCACAGGGGATCCGCTTCGGTTGACAGCCCGTTGAAGAGGGGGCGCGTGGGCATGATGCCGAGACGAGTCGCATGAAGTCGGTCGACGAACTGGTGGCGAGCTACGATCGCATCGCCGCGAGGTACGCCGAGGAGTTCTTCGACGAACTGGCCCGCAAGCCCGACGACTGCGCGCTGCTCGAGCGATTTGCGGCGGGCGTACGCGAGGGCGGGGCGGTCCTCGACGTCGGCTGTGGCCCCGGTCAGGTCGCGAGACTCTTGCGGGACCGCGGCCTCGCCGTCTGCGGGATCGACCTCTCCGAACAGATGATCGCGGAAGCGGGCAAGCGATCGTCGGACATCGAGTTCGAGCGCGGCGACTTCATGAAGCTCGCGCGTCGCGATGCATCGGTGGCCGCGATCGTCGGGTTCTACGCCGTGATCCACCTCGGCCGCGATTCGATCGGCGACGCCATCCGCGAGGCGTATCGCGTGCTCGAGCCGGGTGGGCGGCTCTTGCTCTCGTTCCACGGCGGGACGGGGGGAGCGCACGCGGACGAGTGGTACGGCGAGCCCGTGATCCTGCACGCGACGTTCTACGAGCTCGACGAAATGGCCGCGCACTTCGCGGACGCGGGCTTCACGATCGAAGAGAAGGTCACGCGGGATCCGTTGCCGTTCGAGTTCCCGGTGCGCCGCGCGTTCGTCGTCGGTGTGAAGCCGCAGTAGCGTCGCTACGCGGGGATGTCCTTGGCGACGTCGAACGATTCGAACGACGAGGCCACGAGGAGTGTGAGCGGCACACACGCGATCGCGAGCACGGCACCCGCAACGACGACCGCGAGCGTCACGGACTTCGCGATGAAGACCGTCGCGAGCCACCCCGCGGCGGCCGCGGCACCGAGCAGCGCGGCGACGATCAGCACCTTCAACAGCATCACGAGCATGAGGCGTCCCATGAACGGGACGTTGCCGGGATCTTTGACGGCCATCCGGTAGGGCAGCAGCAGAAACGTGATGTTGTCGGTCGCGGCGACGATCCAGTTCACGATCGGGAGCAGGGCGAGCACGGAGATCGCGAGCCGTGGTGAGACGTCTTGCGTGACGATGGCGATGAACGCCAGGCCGATGCACTGCCAGAACAACAGCAGGACGCACATGGGCAGGATCTGTCCCGCGGCGATCGCGACGGATCGAAGCGGCAGTGCTTTCAGCAGGGTCATGCGATCGAGATCGCGCCGGAAGTCGAACGGGAAGTTCATGGTCAACATCGAGGTCATGACGAGACTCATCACGACGGCCGACGTGGCCGAACCCTGAAACGGCCCGGGCCGTTCCATCGGACGTCCTCCGTATGGCCCTCCGTCGGTCGGATCGACCGGCGGGTAGCGATCTTCGATCGAGCCCGGAATCACGAGCATCATGCCGATCCACGCGAACATCGTGAGCCCGATCATGAGCACGCCGCGCTGATTGCGCACCATCTCCTGGAACTGACGCCACGCGATCGGACCCGCGCCGCCGAGCCGAGGCAGCGGCGGGACGCGCAATCGTGACTGGCTCGGTCCGTACATCGCGAACGCGCCGCCACCGCTGCTCATGCGACGCATGGCCTGCTGGAAGCGGCGACCCTGGGCGATCGCGCCCTCGGTGTAGGCGAGGTCGAGCTTGAGCAGGATCGCGACTTCGAGTGCGAGGATACCGAACGACACGAGCGACCAAAGCGCGATCTGCGCGGCCGACTCCGCGAGGTAGATCTCGACGAAGGGGCGCGTGATCCATGCGAGCGTCGCCACCACCGGATGGCGTAGCACTTCGCCGGCGATGTCCACGAGGTTCGCTTCCGGTCCGAGCGACGTGCGTGTGGCGAGGAACAAGACGGTTCCGCCGCCGAGAACGACGAGCGCGAGGGCCCAGCGGATGCGCGCCGTGACTCGTTCGCCGATCGCCGCGAAGAACAGCCCTTCGGTCTGCGCGGTGATCTGCAGTGACGCGAAACCGAACAACAAGGCGAGGAACGCGCCGAACCAAGAGTTCGCGCCCTGGAGCAGAAAGATGCTGCACCACGCCGCCGACAGAATCTGGACCCGCAGGCGCGCCAGGATGTTGTAGACGAGGAGCTGTCGCCGCGAGATCGGAGCCGGGAACAGGAACTGGATCTCGGCCGGTTTGAAGAACAGCGCCGCCTTCGAGAATCCGAAGATCAGCATGCCGAGCAGCAAGATGCTCGGGACCCACGTCCGGATCGGCTCGGCGAGTGCGCGGATCTCTTCGGGGTCGCGCTGCATGCGCACGAAGATTTGCGGTACGAGCATGAGCGCCAGCAGCGCGAGCGCGCCCGCACCGAGAAACAGGCCCTTGGGACCGCTCATGCGCCGCCGGATCTGACGCCACTTGCCGATGGCCGTGCGAACGAGCAGATACCGTAGCCCCGCGTTCATGCGGGGTTCTCCGGCGTGCCCGGGGCTCCTCCGGCCGCCGAGCTCTCCGGCGCCGGATCCGCCGCGATGTGCGTCCCTCGCGATCCGCCTTCGATCGCTTCGAAGAAGATCTCCTCGAGCGATGCGTCCTCGCGCAGGTTCGCGAGCGCGGTACGGATGTCGGCCTTCGAGCCGTACGCGATCTTGCGCCCCTGATGCAAGATCAGGAACTTCGTGCACAGCGTCTCGATCTGTCCGAGGAGGTGAGAGCTCAAGACGATCGCCGCGCCGCGCGCCGCCGATTCGCGAAGCGCGGAGTAGAGGGTCCGGATCCCGCGCGGATCGAGGCCGGTCAGAGGTTCGTCGAGAAGCAGCGCCGCGGGTTCGTGCAGCAGCGCGCACGCGACGGCGACCTTCTGGCGCATGCCGCGCGACAGTTGGTCGGCCATGCGGTCGCGGCGCTCGGTGAGTTCGAGCGTTTCGAGCCAATGGCGCGCCGCGGGCTCCCAATCCGTGAGGCCGTAGATGCGCGCCGTCAGTACGAGGTGTTCCTCGACCGTGAGGCTCTCGAACAGACAGGGATCGTCGGGGATGATCGCGAGCCGCTTCTTCGCCTCGAGCGGTCGCTTCACGACGTCGAAGCCGTCGACCGTGAGCGTGCCCTCGGTCGGCTGCAAGATCCCGGCGATCGAGCGCAGCGTCGTGGTCTTGCCGGCGCCGTTCGGCCCGACGAGTCCGAGGATCTCGCCCGCGGCGACCTCGAACTCGAGCTGATCGACCGCCACCTGGCGATCGTACACCTTCGTGAAACTCTCGACGCGAATCATGGGGGCTCGTCCTCGTGGTGCGGCGCGAGACAGTCCAGACGATCCGCCGGCCGTGGATCTTCCCGGCGGTCGGCGCACCAGTGTAAACTCCCCGCGCGCCCCTACGGAAGGGCGAGCTTTCGCGCGTCCGATTTTGTCGGCGACCGACTCAGCTCGCGATCGGGATGCGGACGAGCGTCTGAAGTCTCTCGGGGGCGAC
>JAUIME010000259.1 GCA_030433195.1 bacterium | reverse complement strand
CCCGTGAAGAAGAGGATCCGCTCGGTCGTGGTCGTCTTGCCCGCGTCGATGTGTGCGATGATCCCGATGTTGCGGATGCGGGACAACTTCTTCATCCGTGGACTCCCTCCGCCGGAACGAAATCACCCCGACTCGTCGTCGAGCCGGGGTGATCGGGGATTTCGTATCGGTCAACAGTGCGGCGGCCGTCAGCCCGCCGACATCCGGATCAGAATCCGGCACGACGAACGCGCGCCGATCCGATCGAACGGACTCTCACGCGAACAGACCGTCAGGCGAAGCAGCTACCGAGCATTGCAATGCACCGCAGTTACTGAACACCGCAGTTACTGAGCACTCTGCAGTTACTGAACTCGGCAGATACCTACAAGGCAAATCATCTACCAGGCAATCATCTACCAGGCAATCATTTACCAGGCAAAGTGCGCGAAGGCCTTGTTCGCTTCCGCCATGCGGTGCACGTTCTCGCGCGTCGTGTACGCTTCGCCTTCGCGCTTGTACGCGGCGAGCAGCTGCTCGGCCAGGCGCTGCGACAGCGGACGCCCGCCCTTCTTGCGAACGGCTTCGAGGAGCCATCGAATCGCCAGCGACTGCTGACGACGCCGGCTCACCTCGATCGGCACCTGGTACGTCGCTCCACCGACTCGCTTGCTGCGAACCTCGATGTGCGGCTTGACGTTGTCGAGCGCGCGCGTGAAAACGACGTCGGGCTTCTCGTCCGAGATGCGCTTGGAGATGATCTCGAGCGCGTCGTAGAAGACCTTTTGAGCCGTGGTCTTCTTGCCGTCGATCATGAGGCAGTTGACGAACTTGGAGATCAACTTGCTGGAGTAGACCGGGTCCGGCTGCAGGAATCGTTCCGGCGATTTGTACTTCCTGGGCATCCTCGAACTCTCTCCTTGCGCTTCTCGCGCCACCGAACGGCAGCGCCTCGCTGTTTCGGATCAGCGGCCGCGAACGATCTCGATGCGGCGCCGTGTTTTCGTATGGCTTCTGTCGCGTCGCGAATTGCGTCGCGAACTACTTCGGTCGCTTGGTTCCGTACTTCGATCGACCGCGCTTACGGTCGTTCACGCCCATCGCATCGAGCGCACCACGGATCACGTGATAGCGCACCCCCGGCAAGTCGCGAACACGACCGCCGCGGACGAGCACGATCGAGTGCTCCTGCAGGTTGTGCCCTTCACCCGGGATGTAGACAGTGACTTCCTTGCCGTTACTCAGACGCACGCGCGCGATCTTGCGCAAGGCCGAGTTCGGCTTCTTCGGCGTCATCGTCTTCACCTGCAGGCAAACGCCGCGGCGTTGCGGGCACGAATCGAGAGCGGGCGTCTTCTTCTTCTCGACGATCCGCTTGCGACCCTTGCGAACGAGCTGGTTGATCGTGGGCATGACTCGGCTTCTTTCCTATCGACTCGAATGCGTCTGACGAGGGGCTCCGTGAAGACAGAGGCCTTACGCGGCTTCTTCGTCCTCGGGGGCGTCCTCGTCAACGAGGGGTTCATCAAAGACGTGCTTCTTGACCGTGCCCTGCGAGAACGTGCGGAAACCCGTTCCGGCCGGCACCATGTGGCCCAAGATTACATTTTCCTTCAAACCCTGCAAAGTGTCGTTCTTGCCCGCAATGGCGGCTTCCGTGAGCACCTTGGTGGTCTCCTGGAAGGAGGCCGCCGAGATGAAGCTCTCGGATTGGAGCGCCGCCTTGGTGATCCCGAGCAGCAACGGCTGGGCCGTCGCGGGCTTCTTGCGCTCCTCGCGCAATCGCTCGTTCTCCTTGCGGAACTTGAACTTGTCGACGACCGCGCCGGGCAGGAAGTTCGAGTCGCCAGGCGCCTCGACCCTCACCTTGCGCAGCATCTGCGAGATGATGATCTCGATGTGTTTGTCGTCGATCGTCACCCCCTGGGCACGGTAGACGTTCTGGACCTCGCGCAGCAGGTAGTTCTGGAGGTCCTCCTCGCCGTTGATGCGCAGGATGTCGTGCGGGATCAGCGGCCCGTCGACGAGCGGCTCCCCGGCCTTCACGAGGTCGCCCTTGTGAACGCGGAGGTGCTTGCCGTACGGGATCACGTGCTCCTTCTCGATCCCGGAGTCGTTCTTGACGATGATGGTTCGCTTGCCGCGGCGCTTCTCACCGAACTCGATGACGCCGTCGATCTCACTGATGACCGCCGGCTCCTTGGGCTTGCGGGCCTCGAAGATCTCGGTGACGCGCGGCAGACCCCCGGTGATGTCCTGCGTACCGCGGATCTCTCGCGGCGTCTTCGCGAGCAGCGTACCGGCGACGATCGGATCGCCGTCCTTCACTTCGATGTACGCCTTCTCGGGAATGTGATACAGGGCGACCGGTCGGCCTTCCTTCTCGTCCTCGATGATGATCTGCGGGTGCAGGTCGCCCTTGTGCTCGATGATCATGATGCGCTCGACCCCGGTGCGCGCTTCCTTCTCGCGCTTCATCGTCACGCCTTCGACGATGTCTTCGAACCGGGCGACGCCCTCGCGCTCGGCGAGGATCGGCGTGTTGTGCGGGTCCCAGGTGCAGATCGCGGACTTGCTCGTGACCTCCTGGTTCTCCTCGGCGATCATGACGGAGCCGGCGGGGATCAGGTAGCGCTCGATCTCGCGGCCCTTCTTGTCGAGCAGGATGACCTCACCGTTTCGGTTGAGGACGATGCGTTCCTTCTTCTGGTTGACCACGACCTTCAAGTTGTGGAACTCGACGACACCCGCGCGCTTGGCGCGGATCTCGTTCTCTTCCATCGAGCGACTCGCGACACCACCGATGTGGAACGTTCGCATCGTGAGCTGCGTACCCGGCTCACCGATCGACTGGGCGGCGATGATCCCCACCGCCATGCCGTCCTCGACGAGTCGGCCGCGCGCGAGGTCCATGCCGTAGCACGCCGCGCAAACCCCGTTCGACGACTCGCAGGTGAGCCCGGATCGAACCCGGACCTTGTCGTAGCCCATCGATTCGATGCGCCGCGCGATCTCTTCGGTGATGAGCTCGTTCTCGCGAACGATGATTTCGTCCGTGACGATGTCGACGATCGAGTCGCGCGCGACGCGGCCGCGAATCGCCTGCGAGAGCGACACCTCGAGTGACTCGCCCTTGTACACGGCCATCTTCGAGATGCCGTTGAGCGTCCCGCAGTCGGCGTTCGTCACGACGACGTTTTGCGCCACGTCGGCGAGCTTTCGCGTCAGGTATCCCGAGTCGGCGGTCTTGAGCGCCGTATCGGCCAAGCCCTTTCGCGCGCCGTGCGTCGAACTGAAGTACTCGAGCACCTTCAGGCCTTCCCGGAAGTTGGCCTTGATCGGCGTCTCGATGATCTTTCCGGACGGCTTCGCCATCAGGCCGCGCATCCCGGCGAGCTGGCGGATCTGGTCGATCGAGCCACGAGCACCGGACGCCGCCATGAGATAAATCGGGTTCAAGTACGTCTCGCCATCGCGATTGTCGTACTTGAGTTCCTTCATCATCTCCTCACCGACCGCCTCACGCGCTTGCGTCCAGCAGTCGACGACCTGGTTGTAGCGCTCGCCCTCGGTGATGACACCCTTGTTGTAGATGTCTTCGATCTTCGCCACGGCCTTCTCGGCGCGTTCGATGATGTTCTTCTTCTCGGCCGGCATCCGCAGGTCGTTCTTCGAGAAGCTCATGCCCGCGAGAGTCGACGCCTTGAACCCGAGCGACTTGATGCTGTCGAGCAGCTCGAGGGTCGCGTCCTTGCCGAGGAGCGTATGGATCTCGAAGATGATCGCGTTGAGCGTCTTCTTGTTCGTCTCCATGTTGAAGAACGGGCTGCCGGCCGGGAAGATGTCGTTGAACACGATGCGGCCGACGGTCGTGTCGACGCGCTTGGTGACCTCGGCGCGCTCCTTGAGATCGTGAACGACCGGGCGATCGCCGATGCGCACGCGAATCGCCGTGTGCATGTTGACCTTGCCCTCGCCATACGCGAGGAACACCTCCTCGGGCGACGAGAACGACATCTTCGGCTCTTCTTCCCCACGCTTGGAGACCGTGAGGTAGAAGCAACCGAGCACGATGTCCTGCGACGGCGCGATGATCGGACCGCCGTGCGCGGGCGAGAAGATGTTGTTCGTCGACAGCATGAGCGACGACGCTTCGACCTGCGCCTCGATCGACAGCGGCAGGTGAACGGCCATCTGGTCGCCGTCGAAGTCGGCATTGAAGGCCGCGCAGACGAGCGGATGCACGCGGATCGCGTTCCCCTCGACGAGAATCGGCTGGAAGGCCTGGATCCCGACGCGGTGAAGCGTCGGCGCGCGGTTCAGCAGCACCGGATGATCGTTGATCACCTCTTCGAGCACGTCCCACACTTCCTCGTCCTTGCGGTCGAGCATGCGCTTGGCGCTCTTGATCGTGTCGGCAAGCCCCATTTCCTTCAGGCGCCGGATGATGAACGGCTGGTACAGCTCGAGCGCGATCTTCTTGGGAAGGCCGCATTGGGCGAGCTTCAACTCGGGCCCGACGACGATGACCGAACGCGCCGAGTAGTCGACGCGCTTGCCGAGCAGGTTCTCGCGGAAGCGCCCCTGCTTCCCCTTGATCATGTCCGTGAGCGACTTCAGCGGGCGGTTGCTCGTTCCGAGCACCGCGCGTCGGCAGCGGCTGTTGTCGAACAGCGCGTCGACCGACTGCTGCAGCATGCGCTTCTCGTTACGGATGATGACCTCGGGTGCATTGAGATCGAGCAGCTTCTTCAACCGGTTGTTTCGGTTGATGAGGCGTCGGTACAGATCGTTGAGGTCGGACGTCGCGAAGTTGCCGCTCTCGAGCAAGACGAGCGGTCGCAGCTCCGGCGGGATGACCGGGATCACTTCGAGCACCATCCAGTCCGGACGGTTCTCGGAGTTCTGGAACATCTCCACGGTACGCAGGCGCTTGATGATGTCCTTCGTACGCTGCTTCGACTTCGTCTCGCGCAATTCGGCGCGCAGGTCCTCGGAGAGCTGCGGCAGGTCCAGTTGCATCAGCAAGCGACGAACGGCCTCGGCGCCCATGTCGGCTTCGAAGCTCGTTCCGTACTCTTCGCGGCAATGTCGATACTCTTCTTCCGACATCAGCTGCCGCTCTTTGAGCGGCGTGTCGCCCGGATCGACGACGACATAGTCCTGGAAGTAGATGACGCGTTCCAGGTCCGACGTCTTCATCGCGAGCAGGTTGCCGATGCGCGACGGCATCGCCTTGAAGAACCAAATGTGCGCGACCGGAGCCGCGAGGTTGATGTGACCCATTCGCTTGCGGCGCACCTTCGAGTGCGTCACCTTGACGCCGCAGCGATCACAGACGATTCCCTTGTGCTTGATGCCCTTGTACTTGCCGCAACTGCACTCCCAGTCCTTCTCGGGACCGAAGATCTTCTCGCAGAACAAACCGTCCTTTTCGGGACGATAGGTGCGGTAGTTGATCGTTTCGGGCTTCTTGACCTCGCCGTAGGACCACTTGCGGATGTCCTCCGGCGACGCGAGGCGAATGTTCACCTCACTGAATTCGTTTGCGTGGTCGTAAAGCGCCTCAACCATTTCGTCTCCTCCATATGCCGTCCGGCCATGGGTTCTCACCGGGCGTCCGACCGCAGCGGGTCCCGCCTCCGGCGCTTTTCATGCGGACTACGTCGAGGATCTCAAAGACGTCTCTTCTTGACTTCGATGTTCAAAGCCAAGCCTTTGATTTCGTTGCACAGCACCTCGAAGGAAACCGGCGTGCCGGGTTCGAGGATGTTCTCGCCCTTCACCATCGACTCGTAGATCTTCGTGCGGCCCTCGACGTCGTCGGACTTGACGGTGAGCAACTCTTGAAGGATGTGCGCGGCGCCGTAGGCTTCGAGCGCCCACACTTCCATCTCACCGAACCGCTGACCGCCAAAGCGCGCCTTCCCACCCAGCGGTTGCTGCGTGATGAGGCTGTAAGGACCGGTCGCACGAGCGTGGACCTTGTCGTCGACGAGGTGGTGCAGCTTCAGCATGTAGATGTAACCGACCGTCACTTGCTGATCGAGGCGCATGCCGGTGCGACCGTCGAAGAGGGTCGCCTGACCGTCCTTCGGGAGTCCGGCCTTGACGAGCATCTTCTCGATTTCGTCTTCGTCTGCACCGTCGAACACCGGCGTCCTGAATCGAATGCCCAGCGCCTTCGCGGCCCAACCGAGGTGCGTCTCGAGAATCTGCCCCACGTTCATGCGGCTCGGCACGCCGAGCGGGTTGAGGATGATGTCGACCGGGGTCCCGTCTTCGAGGAACGGAAGATCTTCTTCGGCGAGCACCTTGGCGATGACCCCCTTGTTCCCGTGACGTCCGGCCATCTTGTCGCCGACCGAGAGCTGACGCTTCGTGGCGACGTAGACCTTGACCATTTCGAGCACGCCAGTCGGCAGTTCATCGCCGCGGCTCAAGCGGTTGACGATCTTGTTCTTCTCGCTCTCCGCTTCCTCGATACGGTCGCAGTATTCCTTGATGACGCGATAGCACTCTCGCTGCGTCTTCGCCTTCAGGTCGTCGAGGAAGGCGCTGCCCTTGAGCAGCTCCTTGAAGCGCTTGAGCTCCTGCGGCGACGTGTAGGCGTCGATGTGGATCGGCTTGCCGGTGAGGTCGTCGTCGATCTTCGTGCCGAGCAGTTCCTGCACCTCGGCGATGGCCTTCTCGAGCAGATCGCGGAACTCCGAGTTGAATTCCTTCTCGGCTTTCTTGATCTCGTTGAGGTTGGCCTGACGCTCCTCTTCGGTGAGGTTGACCTTACGCGAGAACTTCTGCGCGTCGATGACGATGCCTTCGGTGCCGGAAGGCACTTCGAGCGAGTCGTTCTTCACGTCCTCGCCCGCGCGGCCGAAGATCGCGTGCAGCAGCTTCTCTTCGGGGCTCAATTCGCTCTTGGACTTCGGAGCGACCTTGCCGACGAGCACGTCCCCGGGCTTGATGCGCGTTCCGATGCGAACGATGCCGTTCTCGTCGAGGTTGCGCAGCGCCTTCTCGGAGACGTTCGGGATGTCGCGCGTGAACTCCTCGCGACCGAGCTTGGTCTCGCGGATTTCGATCTCGAATTCGTCGATGTG
>JAUIME010000986.1 GCA_030433195.1 bacterium | reverse complement strand
CGCGATCCCGGCATCGTGCGGATGGACTCGCGCGACGGCGTAGGCACGTGTCGGCAGTTCGACGGCCCTCGCGGGGTTCTCCTGTTCGGTGGCGGCGATCCGCAGCGCTCGACTGAAATCACGCGCGGTATCGGGATCGCACGGATTCATCGCGAACGAGGCCGCCAGGGGCGCGAGGCGCGGGCGCTGTGTCTCGGTGGATCGGCTACGTTCGGCAGAGCCTGTGCCCGGCCCGGGCCCGGCATCGCCGACCTCCTTCGATATCTCGTCCACTCTGAGGGTTTATCCGGCCCTGCTTCGTCTTCAGCTTCGAAGTCTAGCCGGACGATGCGATTACGGCTGTAGGGAAAAACCTGAAAATGGCCGCCGATTACGAGGTGAGCGACTTCTCGATGAGGTCGAAGCCCGAGCGGCCCGTGTAGCCGCGGCGCTCGTAGAACGCGCGGCCCGCATCGTTGCCGCGTCCGACTTGCAGGGAGACGTTCGTGCATCCGACGCGGTGAAACTCGGACTCGGCGGTAGCGAGCAGACGCCCGCCGATCCCGCGCCCGCGGTGATCCGCGAGGACGAAAAGCTCGTCGATCTCTGCGGTGAGCCCGGCATGCTCGAGGCTGAAGACGTAGACCCCGAGTAGGTAGCCGACGGCATCTCCGTCGCCGACCGCGATCCAAGCCGCGCCCAGACGCGGATCCGCGAGAAGGCGACGAAGGGCGGCATCGGTGGCGTCCGTGGGTATCGAGCCCATTCCTTCGAAGTCTCGGTAGGCGCTCGCGAGCGAGAGCAGTTGCGGGATGTCCTCGGGGCAAGCGGTTCGAATCATGAGCTTCGGCTCGAAGCGGGGGATCATCGGAGCGTCGAGGCGGGGGCGACGCGTGCGAGCCCCCGGTGGACGAGACCCGAACGGTCTATCAAACACGACGAGGCGCTCGACCCTTGCGGCTCGAGCGCCTCGTGGCGATTGCAGCTCATCCCACGGCTAGTAGGAGAAGTTCAGTTCGAGGTCCGGGCGTCCGGGGAAGCGGACCGTGACGGTATCGTGGCCGACGTGCCCTTCGAGGTACGGGCTGTCGTAGGTGCGCGTCGGGTTCACGTCCTTCGCGTTGCCGTCGATGCGCGGCGTCTGGTTCGAGTCGACGAAGAAGTGGAAATCGGTGCCTCGCTCCGAGGTGTAGCGGACTTCGTCGTCGGCGACGGTGAGCGAGTTGGATTCGACCGATTCGCAGAAGCTCGTGAAGGGATCGTGCCCGAAAGCCGCGATCTCGGAACGGTGGACGATTTCGATGATGACCGGGGCGTCCTTGTCGACGAGCTCGAGGAAGACACCGTC
>JAUIME010000258.1 GCA_030433195.1 bacterium | reverse complement strand
AGACGAACGTATCGTATGCGGCGGCTCTTAGCGCATTCGCAACAGACGCAGTCGACCTAAACGGAGACGGCTTCATTGACATTGTTGCAGCTGAAGATGCCGCCGATCAAATAAGCATCTACTTCGGCAACGGCGACGGCACCTTCAATACTCGCGTCTCGCTTGATGTTGCCGGAGCAAAGGTTCGTCAAGCCAGTGCTGCTGATTTTGACGGTGACGGCAATCTCGACCTCGTTGCTACCAACTTTGGTGTCGGCCTTCATGTCTTTCGCGGCAATGGTGACGGCAGCTTCGATTCGGTTACCGTCTACAACGCCGGCCTGCCTGCTGCCGGCGAGATTCGCCTCGGCTGACGACGCGCCGCCTGCGATCGAGCGGAAGCGTGAGATCGGCGTCATGGGGACGAGCCTCGTGATCACCGTCTTAGGGGACGATGCGGCCAAGCTCGACGCGGCGATCGATGCGGCCATCGCGGAGATCCGCCGGGTCGAAGACGTCATGACGGACTGGCGTCCGTCGGAGCTCATGCGCGTGAACGAGCACGCCGGGAAGGGCCCTTGGCGTGCGCCCGAAGAGGTCGTGCGCCTGATCGCACGCGGCCTCGAGATCAGCGAGATCACGGGCGGCGCGTTCGACATGACGTTCGCGTCGGCCGGGAAGCTGTGGAGCTTCAAAGAATCGCCCGAGGCCTTGCCGTCGCCATCCGACGTCGAGGCCGCGCTGCGTCACGTCGATTGGAAGCGGGTCGAGGCAGATCTCGAGGCGAACACCGTCGCGATGCCCGAGGGCTTCCGGATCGGACTCGGCGGGATCGCCAAGGGATACGGCGTGGACCGCGCGATGGACGTCTTGCGCCGACACGGGATCAAACACGCGATGGTGAACGCGGGTGGCGATCTCAAGGCCCTCGGTCTCAAGCGCGGCAAGACGTGGCAGATCGCGATCAAGCATCCGCGGGACCGCGAGCGGGTCGTCGCTGTGCTCCCGGTTTCCAACACGTGCGTGGTGACATCGGGGGACTACGAACGGTTCTTCGAGCTGGACGGTCGACGTTACCACCACATCCTCGATCCCCGCACCGGATACCCGTCGACGGGTTGCATGAGCGCGACGGTCGTGGCGCCCGACGCCGCGGTGGCCGACGCGCTCGCGACCGCGCTTTGCGTGCTCGGACCCGCGGAGGGATTGGCGCTCGTCGAACGCATCCCGCGCGTGGAAGCCATCGCCATCGGAATGGACGGCGAGGTCCGAGTCTCCTCGGGCCTGGCATCGCACGCGCGGGACGGATCCGGTCGTTGACGCGACTTGGCGGACACTCGTGTCGTTCGCTACGGCACGACGCGCAGCGTCACGCCGTTCGTCGTACTGACGCCGCGCGGGCTCGACGAGCCGGGGACGCTTCGCCCGAGGCCGCGAAGCAGCATGTGAATACGGTAAGCGTTCGCGCTGCGCGAAGGAACGAGGGCGGGCGCATGGGTCGGCTCTCCAAAGCGTCGGACCGGGAGATCCCCCATCCCGACACGGAGGACCACGTCATGCGTCGGCCATTCGCAATCGGCGTTCCATGAAGAATTCGTGCGGAAGCTTGGCCGGCGCAAGTCGTAAGAGCGGCGAACGATACCAGGATCGAGCCTCGACGGTCGACGAATCGAGAGCGTCGAG
This sequence comes from bacterium, assembly GCA_030433195.1. Classification (GTDB taxonomy): domain Bacteria; phylum Planctomycetota; class JACOTG01; order JACOTG01; family JAUIME01; genus JAUIME01. Next base: position 5,422 of record JAUIME010000258.1, on the reverse strand, counting down.
GTGCGCCGCGCGCGTGGCATGACGGTGGCGAGGTTGGCTCGCGAAACGCTCGAGAATCGCACGTTGGCGAAATCGAGCATCGGTGGGAGATCGAACTCGCTCCGTCGCGGGAGGATCTCACGGTCTCGCGTGCGTCCCGTTCTGTCGGGATCCGTTGGCGTCTCGGATCGGGCTTCGATATCATCGGCGAGAGTTTCCGCAACCGATTGTCGCCCAAGCTCGAACGCACCCTCGAACATTGAATCCATGACCGCTCCCGAACCGCCGTCCGAGCCTGACGATCTCTTCGCGGAGATCGATTCCGGTCGCGTGCCTTCGAGTCCGCGCGCCGCGAGCGGCTCCGTGCCCGAGCGGATCGGTCCTTACGAGATCGAGGGCGTGCTCGGCGAGGGCGGAATGGGCACGGTATATCTCGGCATGCAGCACGACCCGACCCGCCGCGTCGCGGTCAAGGTCGTGCGGGTCGGCTACGGGCGGCCCGACGTCGTGCGGCGGTTCGAGGCCGAGCAGCAAGCGATCGCGCGGTTGAATCATGCGTACATCGCGAAGGTCTATCGAGCCGGGGTCACGGAAGAATCGGTGCCCTACTTCGCGATGGAGTACGTCGACGGGAAGCCGCTTCTGGACTACTGCGACGCGGAGCGCCTGACGATTCGTGAGCGACTCGAGTTGTTCCGCAAAGTCTGCGACGGCGTCCAGCACGCGCATCAGAAGGCGATCATCCATCGCGACCTGAAGCCGTCGAACATCATGGTCGCGGAGGAAGATGGGAACGCGGTGCCGAAGATCATCGACTTCGGGCTCGCCAAGTCGCTCGAAGACCCGTTGACGGAGCACACGCAGCTCACGGGCGGGCCAGGTTCGACCCTGGGGACGCCGCACTACATGAGCCCCGAGCAAGCAACCGGAGCGAAGAGCATCGACACACGAACCGACGTCTATGCGCTCGGCGCCGTACTCTACGGCATGCTCACGGGTCGGTCATTGTTCGACTTCGAGACGATTCGAGATCGGGCGGTCGAGCGCGTCTTCGACCTCATCACGAACCAGGATCCGGTGCCGCCGAGCGATCGCTTGGGGAGGGACGAGGAGGCCGCGCGCGAGCATGCGAGTCGTGCGCGAACGTCGAGTGCGTCGCTCGCTCGAGCGCTGCGCGGCGATCTCGATCGCATCGTGCTCATGTGTGTGCGCAAGGAGCCGGAGAGACGCTACGCGAGCGCCGCCGAACTCTCCGAGGACGTTCTCGCCTATCTCGAGAATCGCCCCGTCGAGGCGTCGCGGCCGAGTGCCGCGTATCGAACGAGGAAGTTCCTGCGGCGGAATCGGTTCTTCGTGACGGTCGCGGCGACGCTCGTCCTCGGGTTGGCGGTCGCGTTCGCGGTCGTGAACGATGCGCGCCTGGAAGCGGTCGCGGCGGCGAGCGTCACGGAGCAGGCGAGCCGTCGAGCCGCACGCAATCTCGACCTCGCGAACGAGAGGCTCGCCGAATTCGAGCGCATGGCGGACGTGAAACGCATTCAAGAGCGGATCGCCGAGGCGAACTCGGATCTCTGGCCTGCTCGGCCCGACAAGGTCGCGGCCATGGAGGCATGGTTGCGCGAGAGCGAGGAGATGGCCGATCGGCTCGAGGGGCACCGCGCGACACTCGATGCGATGCGACGAGGCGGCGTGCGAGATGTGGACGCCGCGACGGACGCCGAGACGTGGATCTTCGAGGACCCCCGCGATCAATGGATGCACGATACGCTCGCCGCCCTCGTCGCGGACCTCGAGCGGTTTTGCCGGCCGGCGACGCCGAACGAGCGTGGCGGCCTCCTAGCGGACCTTCGTGCTCGACTCGCGGTTGCACGAGCGATCGAACGGGAGACCATCGACGAGCCGCGGGAGCTTTGGGACGAGGCGATCGCTTCGATTGCCGATCGCGACGAGTGTCCGATGTACGGCGGCCTCGTTTTGACACCGCAGCTAGGACTCGTCCCCATGGGGCGCGACCCGGAGTCGGGCCTGTGGGAGTTCGGCGTTTGGCAGCAGACGGGCGAAGTTCCGCAGCGCGGACCGGACGGTCGCCTCGCGTTCGACGAGAGCTCGGGAATCGTGCTCGTTCTGGTTCCCGAAGGGAGCTTCGAGATGGGTGCGGTCGGCGTGAATGGAGCGTTCCCCGTCCATACGGTGGCGCTCGACGCCTTCTTCATCTCCAAGTACGAGATGACTCAAGCCCAATGGGAAGCGTTCACCGGCGAGAACCCGGCGTACTATGCGCCGTCGACCGGCGAGTATCGTTCGAACTGGGACCGGCTTCCCGAAAGCGAGAAGCAGCTGCGGCGGCACCCGATCGAGAACCTCACTTGGGCCGAATACGCCGAGGTCTTGCGGCGCCTCGATCTCGGATTGCCGACCGAAGCGCAGTGGGAGTACGCCGCGCGCGCCGGCACGTCGACGACGTGGTGGTCGGGCGACGATCCGGCTTCGGTGGCGGGTGCCGCAAACTTGCACGATCGGTTCGCAGCCACCGTGTTCCCTGCGGAGTGGGGGGCGCCGGAGGCGTTCGACGACGGCTTCGTCGTTCATGGTCCGGTGGGCAGGTTCCGGGCGAACCCGTGGGGCCTCCACGATGTGATGGGTAATGTACTCGAGTTCTGCCGCGACGGCTTCGCGAACTACGATCGTCCGGTTCGTGAAGGAGACGGGGAACGTCGAAGCGAGGGCCCGATCTTCTCGTATTCGATCCGCGGCGGTTGCTATCTCTCGGGCCTCGACGCGGTGCGTTCCGTCCACCGGAACGCGTCGAGTCCGACTCAGCGCTCCGATCAGCTCGGGGTCCGACCGATGCGGGAGATCGTGAGCGCCGCGCCGGAAGAGGGTCCGTGATGAGGCGAGGGGGCCCGAAGTGACGAACGATTCTCTCGGCGACGCCCGTCGCGAACGCGACATCTTCGAGCGAGCGCTGGCTGCTGCGCCCGATGATCGTGAGCGGATCGTTCGCGACGCGTGTCGTGGCGACCGCGAGTTCGAGGAGCGACTGCTTCGACTCGTCGCGGCTCACGGGCGCGCGGCCGCCGACCCCGATTCGTTGGGGCCCGGACGCGCGATCTCGACGCATCCGGAGCGGATCGGTCCGTATCGTATCGTCGGGCGAATCGGCGAGGGCGGAATGGGGGCCGTTTATCTCGGTGAGCAGAAGAATCCCTCGCGTCGAGTCGCGGTGAAGGTCATCCAGGCGGGCCGGCGCACGACCGAGGTGGTGCAGCGGTTCCGCGCGGAGCAGGAAGCGATTGCGCGCATGAGTCATGCGTACATCGCCAAGGTGTACGACGCCGGTGTCTCCGACGACTCGCATCCTTGGTTCGCGATGGAACATGTCGACGGGCAGCCGTTGATCGACTACTGCGATGCGCACCGGATGGACGTTCGTGACCGCCTCGATCTGTTTCGGAAGATCTGCGATGGCGTACAGCACGCTCACCTGAAGGCGATCATCCATCGTGATCTCAAGCCGTCGAACATCCTCGTGACGGAGGAGAACGGTGTCGCCATTCCGAAGCTCATCGACTTCGGACTTGCGAAGTCTCTCGACGATCCGCTGACCGAAACCACGCAGTTGACGGCGGGGGCGCTCGGCACGCCGCACTACATGAGTCCCGAGCAAGCGGTCGGCCAGACCGACATCGATACGCGGACCGACATTTACGCGCTCGGCGCCGTGCTCTACGAGCTGCTCGCCGGCTGTCCCGTCTTCGATTTCAAGAAGATCGAGGACCGTAGGGTCGAACGTGTCTTCGATCTCATCAAGAACGAAGATCCGCCGCGACCGAGCGATCGCGTGAGCTCGGGCGACGGTCCGAGTCGAGAGTTCGTGGCGAGTTGCCGAACGACGACCGGCGATCTGTCTCGCACTCTGCGGGGGGATCTCGATCGCATCGTGCTGAAGTGCTTGCGGAAAGACCCGGCGCATCGCTACGCCATCGTCGCGGACCTCTCCGATGACATCCTCGCGTACCTGGAGAATCGTCCCGTCAAGGCGACAAATCCGAATTTCGCGTACGTGACGAGGAAGTTCGTGCGACGCAATCGATTTCCCGTCGCCATCGCGTGGGTGTTGGTCGCGAGTTTCGTCGCCGCTTTCGTCTTGGTGAACGATGCGCGGCGACGCGCCATCGCATCGGAACGCGCGACCGCGAGAGCGAAGAGCGAGGCCGACTCGCATCTCGAAGTCGCGAACGCGCGACTCGACGACTTCCAGCGCATGGCCGAGATCGAACGACTCGACCAACAGATTCGCGAGGCCGATGAGGATCTGTGGCCGGCTTGGCCCGAGAAGGTCGGTGCGATGGAGGCGTGGCTCGCCGAGAGCGAGGCGATCGCGAGGCGGACGCGGGATCATCGTCGGGCGCTCGAGGGCCTTCGGGAAACCGCGGGACGCGAGGTCACGCTGCCGATCGGGTCACAGCTCGACGACGGCACCGCTTCGGATACCAAGGACTCGGAGGTCGGGGGCGACACGTCGGCGAGCGAGTCGGTGACGTGGACCTTCGAGAGGGCCGAAGATCGTTGGATGCACGAGAATCTGCAGGCGCTCGTCCAGAGCCTCGAAGCGTTCGCGCGACCCGCAGCGAAGGGAGATCGGGGCGGACGAATTGCGAGCGTTCGCGCGCGCATCGAGGTCGCGACCGAGATCGAGAAAGCGACGCTCGAGGATCCAGCCGATCGATGGGAAGAAGTGATCGCTTCGATCGCGGATCCGGAGGCGTGTCCTGCGTACGGCGGACTCGAGATCGCGCCGCAGATCGGCCTGATTCCTCTCGGTGCGGATCCGGATTCGGGTCTTCACGAGTTCGGAGCATGGCGGCAGACGGGAGCGATCCCGACGCGCGGCGAGGATGGTCGCCTCGAGTTCGACGAGTCATCGGGAGTCGTGTTCGTCCTGATTCCGGGAGGAACGTTTCAGATGGGTTCGCCGAGCGGCGAACCGGGGCGCCGTCCCGAGGAAGCGCAGCACGAAGTTACGCTCGAACCGTTCTTCCTGTCGAAGTACGAGATGACGCAGGCGCAGTGGCGGGTCTACACGGGCTCCAATCCGTCGGAGTACAGCAGCGAGAGCGGTCGATACCAAGACTACTACGACCATCGTTCACCGGACGACAAGTCGCTCGACCTTCATCCCGTCGAAAGCGTGAGCTGGAGTGATTGTACCCGTGTCCTTGGCGAGCTCGGGTGGATGCTTCCCACGGAGGCCCAGTGGGAGTACGCCGCCCGCGGTGGGACCAAGACCCCGTGGTGGTGGGGACGGGAAGCCTCGTCCGTCGCCGGGGCCGCGAATGTCCTCGACCGTTACGCGGGGAAGTTCGTCCCGGCTTCGTGGGGGCGACCGGAGAGCTTCGAAGACGGCTACGTGTTCCACGCCCCGGTGGGGCTCTTCCGACCC
>JAUIME010000257.1 GCA_030433195.1 bacterium | reverse complement strand
GATTCGCGTCGAGTCCGAGCCCGATCGGGGGAGCCTTCTCGAGGTGACGCTCGTCAAGGACCCCTCCTGAGAGTTTTCGACGCTCAGTCGGAGCCCGACACAAGGGCGCGATGGAAGCGACCTCCCGCACGCGCTTTCGAATGCCGAATCTCCGACGTGAACTCCTAGGCCACCTTCCCTTTGACGCGGGGCATCGAAAACCTGTCCGTCGCGGTCGGATCCGCCTCGACAACGCCTTCGGCTTTGCGTACTCTTGGAGGCCGTGAGGAGGAGCTGCCTGAGGGTTCAACGTGCGATGAGGGGCAGGTTGGGCGAACGAACCGATATTATCGATCGACCGGCGACGGCTCGTCGCGGCACGTACCGTATCTTGTACGTGGATGACGATCCCGTCGACCGAGAAGCCGTCAAGCGTTGCGTCGAGCGCGATCGTCTCCCATTTCAAGTCGTCACCTGCGCCGATGTCGCGAGCGCGAGACAACTCCTTGCGGCGGGCGGCTTCGACGCGGTGCTCGTCGACCGCTTGCTCGACGGCGAGTCCGGTACGGACCTGCTGACCGACGATTCGCCGATCCCCATGATCGTGCTCACGGGTCATACCGAGCTCGAGCATGCGGTCGAGGCGATGCGCCTCGGTGCGGCCGATTACCTCATCAAGGATCCCAAGCGACTCTACCTCGACCTCTTGGGTACGACGCTCAAAAACTCGATCGATCGCTGGCAGCTGCGCGAGCACCGGGCGCAGAACGAGCAACTGCGCATGGCGAACTTCGAGCTCGACAAGTTCAGCTCGCTCGTCGCGGCGGCGCTCACGAACCCGGTCGAGCTGATCGAACATCATTGCCGGTTGCTGCGATCGTCCACGAACCTCGAGAGCGATCCCTTCGCGAAGAGTTGCCTCGGAACCACGATGCGGTCCGCGCAACGCATGCGCGCCCTCGTCGTCGGTCTTCATCGCTACGCGCGGGACTGCCAAGCGAGGCCGAAGCTCGAGATCCTCGATTCGGCTTCTTTGCTTGCGCGCAGCGTGACGAATCTCAACGAGCTCATCGAGCCGAGGCAGGCGACGGTACGCTACGGCGATCTGCCGCACATCTTGGCGGACGAAGGCCAGATGCAGATCTTGTTCGATCATCTGATCCGCAACGCGATCGAGTTCGTCGAGGAGGGGAAGGCCCCCGAGGTGCGGGTCAAAGCGACGTTCGAAGAAGATCGATGGCGCTTCGAGATCCGCGACAATGCACGACCCATTCCCGAAGGCCAGGTCGACAAGATCTTCGACGTCTTCTGCCGACTCAAGCCGCTCGTGAACTCTTCGGGAATCGGTATCGGCCTCGCGATGTGTCGACGTATCGTGAGGTCTCACGGTGGCAGAATCCACGCTACCGGCAGCGAGAACGGAAACTCCTTCGTCTTCGATCTTCCACCGGTTCCGGACTAGAACAGGAGTCCGAGTCATGAGTGCGTCCCAACGTCATCCACTGCGCAGCACGGAGCCGAGCCACATCGTGGCGATCGGTGCCTCAGCCGGCGGATTGACGCCGATCGAAGACTTCTTCGCGACCGTACCGGAGCGTTCCGGCGCCGCGTTCGTCGTCGTGCAGCACATGTCTCCCGATTTCAAGAGCCTGATGAAGGAGATCCTCGGGAAGACGACGATTCTTCCGATTCATCGCGCCGAAGACGGCATGAAGTGCGAAGCGGATCAGATCTACTTGATCCCGCCACGCATGAACATGAGCATCCATCGGGGAAGGCTGAAGCTCGAGCCGCAGGACCTCGAGCCCGGGCACGCGCCGAACTTCGCCATCGATCACTTTTTTCTGTCGCTCGCCGAAGACATCAAGGAGCGAGCGGTCGGCGTGATCCTCTCGGGGACGGGGACCGACGGCTGCCGTGGCGTGCGTGCGGTGAGTCAGGCCGGGGGGCTCGTGATCGCGCAGGATCCCGATTCTTCTCAGTTCGACGGGATGCCGCGAAGTGCGATCGCGACGGGCCTCATTTCATACTCGGGGGCTCCGGAGGAACTGGCCAGGATCGTCGTGCAGCACGTGGCTCGTCAGACGGCGGTCCCCGAGACGGACAGTGACCAGATCGCGACCGAAATCGCCACGGGCGGAGCGCTCGCGACCGTATCGTCGATTCTGAGCGAAGACAGCAACACGGATTTCTCGAGCTATCGGCCTTCGACGATGTCGCGGCGTATCTCGAGGCGTATCGCCGCGCGCGGGTATCGCGACATCGAGGAATACATCGACCTGTTGCAGCAATCTTCGGAAGAGCGGGATCGCCTTCGAAGCGAGCTCCTGATCGGCGTCACCGCGTTCTTCCGCGATATTGAAGCGTGGGATTGCCTCGCGAGCGAGGTGCTGTTGAAGCTCATTCGTGAGAAGACTCCCGGGGACCGCATCCGTGTGTGGGTCACCGCATGCTCCACGGGGGAAGAGGTCTACACGATGGCGATGCTTCTTCTCGAGAAGATGGAGGAGCTGGGGCGGTCGTTCGAGATCAAGATCTTCGGAACCGACGTCGACAAGCATGCGCTCGAGGCCGCGGCGGCCGGTGTCTACGGACGCACGATCGAGGAGTCGGTCGACGAGGCCCGCCTCGAGCGATTCTTCACGGCCCACGCCAAGGGCTACAAGATTCGCAAGAGCATCCGCGAGATGATCATCTTCGCGGAGCACAACCTGACACGAGACGCTCCATTCACCACGCTCGATATCGTGACGTGTCGCAACGCCCTGATCTACATGGAGCCGGAGCTCCAAGAGCGCGTGCTGAAGCTCCTGCACTTCTCGCTGCGCAAGGGCGGATATCTCTTCCTCGGCCCCGCCGAGACGACCGGCGCGCTCGAAACCGAGTTCGACCCCGTGGAGCGCAAGTGGCGCATCTTCTCCAAGCGCCGCGACGCGAGTCTTCCCATCGATTCGAGACGCCCGACGATCGGGATCATGAAGCCCGTGTTCTCGCGTCAGGATCGCGTCACGCACGCCGGCTCCTCTCGTGAAGACAGTATCGGGATGGAGGCGTTTCGACTGTTCTTGCACGATTCGAATGCTGCGTGCCTGATCGTGAACCCGAGAAGCCAGATATTGCAGGTGCTCGGCAACGGCTCGCGTTATCTCAAGATCCCCGAAGGCGAGGTGACGGCAGATCTCGCGAAGATGCTGCATCCCGATCTGTTGGTCTCGGTCACGACGGCACTGCATCGTACGAGCAAAGCCGAGATCTCGGCCGCGTACCACGACGTTGCTTGCAAGTTCGAGCAGGGTGCGATGAGTGTCGACATCCGAGTCGTGCACCACGCGGCGGATCGGTTCGCTCAGGAGTTCTTCCTCGTGTTGCTGAGCGAGTCGGTTGCTCAGCGGGCGAGAAAAGAGTCTGCCGAGACCGAGAGTTCTCTCGATTCGCACGCGATGGATCAAATCTCGGATCTGCAACACGAACTACAGCACACGCGAGAGAGCCTGCAGGCGACGATCGAGGAACTCGAGACCACGAACGAAGAGCAGCAATCGACGAATCAAGAGCTTCTGGCGTCGAACGAAGAGCTTCAAAGCACGAACGAGGAGCTCCAGTCGGTGAACGAAGAACTCCACACCGTGAACGCGGAGTTCCAGAAGAAGAACAACGAGCTCAACGAGCTCAGCAATGACATCGACAATCTGCTCCGCAGTATGGATATCGGCGCGCTGTTCCTCGACCGTGACCTCTCCATCCGCAAGGCGACGTCGTCGGTCGATCGGATCGTCAACGTGTCGATGAACGACGTCGGCCGGCCGATCATGCACTTCTCCCACAACATGAAGTGCCCCGAGTTCGTCGACCTCTTGCGCGAGACCCTAGAGAACTCGACGCAAGTGTCGCGCGAGATCGACATGGTGGACGGATCGCGCGTGTTCCTGCGAATCATGCCCTATCTACGCGTAGACGGCGAGGTGGACGGGGTGGTGGTGGCGTTCGTCGACGCGGACGAGATGTACTCGAAGGAATCCGGTCAGCCGATCCGCTGGGTCGAAGCGAGGGAAGGGGAGTCGTAACCGAACGCCCCGGAGATCGACTCGTCAGCCGGCGATGAGTTCGGGACGCTGCCAGTAGAAGCCTTGTCCGAATGGGATTCCGAGCTCGCGGATCACACGACTGTCTTCCGCGTCTTCGACCCCTTCGGCGACGATCGTCGCGTCGAGGCTCCGAGCGACTCGAACCATGCGCTCGAGGCTGCGCCGCTTGGCGGGATTCATGCTGCATCCCGACACGAAGGCGCGATCCATCTTGATGAGGTTGGGTTCGAGGAGCACGAGGGATTCGAGGGAACTCTGACCGAAGCCCACGTCGTCGATCGCGACCTGCACCCCGAGTTCGCGTAGGTGTCGCACTTTGCCGAGCAGGTAGCTCGGGTCTCCCAAGAAGAGCTGTTCGCTGATCTCGATGCACAGACGCTCGTCGGGGAACCGTCCTTCGATCATCTTCGAGAGACTCGCCGGCGACGTGTCGAGAAGAGTCGACGGGAAGATGTTGACGTGGATGCGGGTCGACTCGCACATCTTGTCGGCCGCGTCGAGACAATTGCGGAAGCACCGTAGGTCGACTGCCGTCAGCGCGTTCGTTTCGGTCGCCAGTCGGAAGAGATCTTTCGGGCTCTCGAATGGGCCCTTCGGACCTCGCGTGAGCAGCTCGTAGCCGACCGCGAGCCCGTCGCTCGTGGAGACGATCATCTGATGGAACACCGACAGGTTCTCGCCGGAGCGGACCCCTGCGATGATCGCCTCGCGGTCGATGCCGTCTTCGGCGCCGTCTCCTGCGAGCGTACGGACTCGGTCGCGCCCGGAGTGCTTGCTCACGCGCAGCGCGGCGTGCGTCTGCGGAAGTACCTCCTCGAGAGAGAGCGCATCTTCGGAGACGAGGCAGACGCCGAAGCTCGCGGTCACGTCGAGCTCGCGCCCTCCGACCCGGAAGCTGTTCTTGCCGACGGCGATGCGCAGGCGCTCCGCGACACTCGTCGCTTCGGCGAGGCGGGTTTCCGGTAGCAGGACGAGAAACTCGTCGCCGCCGATACGGCCGAGATGATCGGAAGGCCGCAGGGCACTCTGGAGACGTTTGGCGAACTCTTTCAAGACGGCGTCGCCGACGACATGCCCGTGACGGTCGTTGACGTCTTTGAATCGATCGCAGTCGGCGAGGATCGCGGCCAGGCGAGTTCCGGATCGGTTCGCCCGATCGATCTCCTGATCGAGCAGCTTGGAGAGGCCCCGGCGGTTCAAGAGGTCGGTCAGTGGATCGAGGTCGACGAGTTGCTCGAAGCGCTTGGCCGTCATCTGCAGTTCTTGCTGGATGGCCTTTTCGCCCGTGATGTCGGCGGCGATTCCCGCAAAGCGCTTCCGTTCGGAGTTCGAGCGCCCGAGCTCGCCGTCGGTGAGCGATCCCTGGTCTTGCACCCAGCGGATCGAGCCATCCGTATGCGCGATGCGGTACTGTAGCGTGACAGCGTGGGAATCGGGAAGCATGCCATAGGCTTCGCGGACGCGCGCCCGGTCCTCGGGAACGATCGCATCGAACCAGAGTTCTGGATTCTCGAGGATTCGCTCGCCCGTGAGTCCGAACATGGTTTCGATCGCCGGGTTGACGTAGGTGAGGTCGACCGGACCGCGAGGAGTCGCTTCCCGGATCCAGAACACCTCGGCCACGTTCTCGGCGAGCTCGCGGAATCGGCGTTCGCTCTCACGCAAGCGATCCTGCACCGCGTGGATGTCGGTGATGTCGACCAGGCTCAACACGACGCCGTGATGGGAGGGATCGCCGCCGTCGTAGCGCACAACACGCATGAGCATCCACGACGCGTGCGGGCCGCGAATTTCGTGGCTTTGCGGTTCGCCGGACTGGAGAACTTCACGGGCGATCGCGTTGATGTCGACGTCGAACGGGTGCTGGAAGTGCGCTAGCGCGCGTCCGATGTCTTGGAGCTGTAGGGGAATCATCGGCACGACGCTCGGCGTGAAGCGTCGGATCGCGAGGTCGGCGTCGAGAAAGACCGTCGCGATCTCGGTCGTGTTGAGCAAGTGCTCGAGGTCTTGCGACAGGGTGATCTGCTCTTCGATCTTGCGTTGGTGTTCGGCGTTGACCGTGTGCAGCTCTTCGTTGACCGAGTGGAGCTCTTCGTTCGTGCTCTGGAGCTCTTCGTTGGAAGACGTGAGCTCTTCGTTCGTGCTCTGGAGCTCCTCGTTCGTGCTGCGGAGGTCTTGAACGGCTGATCGCAAGCTCTCTTGAGCTTCGAGGAGTTCGGTTTCGAGCTCACGAATGCGTTCGGCGGAGTCGGCGTCGAGCGTCCCGGGATCGTGCTTCGCCAAAGCGCCTGGCTGGCGCGTTTCGATCCAGAGCAAGTACGACTTTCGTTTTGCCCCGGGCGCGTGGAAGTCCTTGAGCGTGATGTCGATGATCGAACACTCGCCGTCTTCTTCGGCTTTGAGTTCTTCACAATGGACGGACGTCAGGCCGTGGAGCTTCTTCTTCTCGACGATGCGCAGCACCGGCAGGCGGAGGTCGTCGCGGATCAGGTCGACGATGTTCTTCGTGATCTCCCCCTCGGGCAGTTGCAGGAGGTCGCCGGGAGTCCCGAAGGTGCGCTTGAGGCTGAAGTCCTGATCGAGCTGGCAGATGAGGATTCCTTTTTCACCCGCGAGCGTCGACAACATGCGAGCGTGATCGCTGCGTTCTTCGACGACGAGATCCTGGTGCTTCGAACCCGTGAGACCGGGCGGTGCGAGCTGAATCTTCGGTCGCGGGATCGCGGCTTCGTTGCGACGGAACAGCTTGCGAGCTTCGTCCACGGTGTCGAACGTCGACGCGAGGTCGCCGAGGTCTTCGTCGGTGCCGATGAGCAACAATCCGCGCGCCGGCTGGAGGGCGAACGCGAGCGACCGCAAGACCCGCAAGCGAGACTCCTCGCGCTGGAACAGCATGAGGTTTCGGCACGAGACGAGGTGGAGCTTGGTGAAGGGCGGGTCGACGATCACGTTGTGCGAGGCGAAGACGATTCGATTACGAATGCGTTCGACTGCCCGATACGATCGTCCTTCGATGCGGAAGTACCGCCGGAGCCGCTCTTCGCTGAGGTTCTGTTGAATGCTCGGGTCGAAGATGCCGTCCTGAGCGGTGCGCAAGGCCTGCGG
>JAUIME010000256.1 GCA_030433195.1 bacterium | reverse complement strand
GATCGGGACGCGTCGCGAGCCGTTGGGTGCGCCACTCGGCGGCGTCGGTGCACACATCGCACGCGTCGCATCGGGGCGGATCGGGAAGCGGCAGCCCGAAGTAACGGTGGATGCTCACGCGCCGACACTCCTCGTCGCCGCTCGCGAAGCGCATCATCTCGAGGAGCCCCGTGAGGTCGGACTTGCGCTTCTCGTCGGATCCGACGAAGTCGGGGAGGTCGTTCGGAGACAACTCGCGGACGAGTCGCAGGTCGTGCGTCGCGAACGACCCTTCCGTCACGCCGAGCACTTCGAGCCACTTCAGGCAGATGCCTACGCGGTTGTCGCCGCGGTTCTTCACGAGGAGCTCGTCGCGCAGGTCGTCGAGGTCGCGCGCTTGCAGGCGTTCCCCCCAACCGCGCAGTACCTCGTAGACGCCGAACAAATACTCGAGCGTCGGATTCGCCCACTCGATGAAGTTCTGCTGCACGGCGATGTCTTCGGGGAAGTAGAGGATCTCGCACCACGAGGGCGCGTCGTCGCGACCCGCGCGGCCGACTTCTTGCACCCAGGCTTCGAGCGTGCGCGGCATCTGCGCGTGGAGCACGAAGCGGATGTTCGCCTTGTCGACCCCCATCCCGAACGCGTTCGTCGCGAGGACGACGTCGTCGCTGCCCGACATGAAACGGTCTTGCATCGTGCGGCGTTCTTCGGGCGAGAGTTTGCCGTGGTAGACGAGGCTCGGGATGCCGCGGCGTGCGAGTTCGCCGTGCAGAGCCTCGAGGTCGCGGATCAGCGTGGAGTACACGATGCCGGGCCCGTCGATCGCGCGCACGCGGTCCGCGAGGATCGGCACTTTCTCGTCGGCGTCGACGATCGTCGTCGCGGCGAGGAAGAGGTTCGAGCGTTCGATGCCGGTGCGCAGTACGAGCGGGTCGTCGAGGCCGAGGCGTTCGATGATGTCGTCGGTCACGTGCGGTGTCGCCGTCGCGGTCAGCGCGAGCACGGGCGGCCGACCGATGCGGTCGCGATACTCGCCGAGTCGCGAGTAATCGGGACGAAAGTCATGGCCCCACGCGCTGATGCAGTGGGCTTCGTCGACGGCCATGCGCACGATGCGCAGTTTCTCGCAGGCCGCGAGGAAGTCGCGAGACCGGAAGCGCTCCGGCGTCACGAAGAGCATCGCGTACTCGCCCCGCACGGCGCGGGCGAGGCGGTCGCGACGTTCGGCGCCCTCGATCGACGAGTTGACGAACGTCGCGGGGATGCCGCGTGCGACGAGCCCGTCGACCTGGTCCTTCATGAGGGCGATGAGCGGGCTCACGACGAGCGTCAATCCGTCGAGTAGCAGCGACGGCAGCTGGTAGGCGAGCGACTTGCCGCCGCCCGTGGGCATGACGAGAAGTGCGTCGCGTCCCGCGAGGACGGCGTCGATGGCTTCCGCTTGACGGCCGCGAAGCTGCTGCAAGCCAAAGCGCTCGCGCAAGACCTCGAGCACGCGCGGGTCTGATTCCGAGGCCTTGGACGAAGTCACGAGGTCGGTTCGGGCGAGGTCGCGGGCACGACCTCTTCCAGGTATTTCGGGAGCATGTGACGCCACGTCGGCCAGTCGTGGTCCCATTCCGTTCCCCAGGCGTCGACGCGGTTGGGGATGCCGCGCGCGCCGAGCGCGTTCGCGACGCGCCACGACTCCTCGGGGGATTCCCAACGGCCTTCGCCGTGCGTGAGCAACACGAAGCGTCGGCGGAGTCGTTCGAGGTGGTCTCCTTCGGGCAACTGCGGGACGAAGTGCACGGGAGAGCACGATTCGAACGCGTCGACTCGGCGTCCTTCGAGGTACTTCGAGAGATCGTACGTGCCACTCATGCAGATCGCGGCTCGGAAGATCTCGGGGTGTCGACAGAGCGAGGCGAGGGCGTTGAACGCGCCGATCGAAGCGCCGGCCGCGACGATCTCGATGTCGTCGGTACGGCAATCGTGGCGGATCGCGGGGACGATCTCGCTCACGACGAACGCGTCGAACTGATGCTGCACCCAGGTGCGATGCTCGGGGCTGTGGTTGCCGGTCAGCCACGTGCGGCCCGCGACGCTGTCGACCGAGTAGACCTTCACGCGACCGGCGTCGATGAGCGGCGCGAGGACCTGGATCATGAGGAAGCGCTCGCACTCCTCGGCGTCGCCGCCCGCGGTCGGGAAGAGCAGGACGGGAGTTCCGACGGTTCCCCAGCGGACCAATTGCACCTCGGTGGAGAGACGCGACGACGTCCACGTGCTCGATACTTTGTCGTGATGGGACACGAGTGAGACCTCGAGAGAAGAAACGAAAGCTCCGCAACGCGACGCGGCGGCACGGCCGCGCGCGTCGCGATGCGAGGGGGTTGTATGGTAGTGCATCGGCACGAACCGGGCAACCGATGGAGCGTACCGTCGGGAGGCCGGATCGGCGCGAAGGCCGGATTCGGCAACCATTGGCGGCGGGAGGGATGATGAGCGGAGGACGGGACCGGCGGCACGCGCTCCTCATCGATGCGAGTCCGTACTTGTTCCGGGCGTACTTCGCGCTCCCGGCGTCGATCACCGACCGGTCGGGCCGCCCGTCACAGGCCGTCTACGGCTTCGCGGACTTCATGTTCCGGACCCTCGCCGAGCAGCGCCCGACGCACGTCGCCGTGGCCTTCGACGCGAGCTTGCAGACCAGCTTCCGCAACGAGCTCTACCCCGAGTACAAGGCCCAGCGTGAGCTTCCGCCCGCGGAGCTCGAGGCGCAGATCGACGACTGCCGCGCGCTCGCGCAGGCATGCGGCGCGGCGGTGTTCGCGTCCGAACGCTACGAAGCCGACGACTACATCGCCGCCCTTCGCGCGAGGCTCGGCGAGACGGTCGACGCCGTAACGATCGTGTCGAGCGACAAGGATCTCATGCAGCTCGTCGACGAGCGCACGACGCTGCTCGACGCGGCGCGCGGCAAGCGCTACGACCGGGACGCGGTGGTGGCATCGTTCGGCGTCGAGCCGTCGCAGATCGGCGACTACCTCGCGTTGACGGGAGATGCCGTCGACAACATTCCGGGCGTGGCGGGGATCGGACCGAAGACCGCGGTCGCACTGCTCGAGACGCGCCGGACCCTCGAAGCCGTGTACGACGATCTCGATGCGATCGAGGCGTTGCCGATCCGCGGGGCGCGTTCGGTGCGGTCGAAGCTCGAGGCGGGCCTTGCGTCCGCACGGCTCTCGCGGCGCCTCGTCACGCTCGCCGAGGACGCGCCGCTCGATATCGACGGCGAGCTCGCGGAAGCCCTCGCGTGGGGCGGTCCCGACTCCGGAGCGCTCGATGCCTGGTTCGAGCGGCTCGGCTTCCAAACGCTGCGCGATCGTGTGCCCGCGGCGGGTTGATTCGGGTCGCGCCCGAGCTACGCGGGGGCGGGCTCCGGATCGACGCCGAGACCGTCCGCGATGCGGTTGATGTAGTTGAAGTAGGCGATGACCTGGGCGGCATCGTGGATCGCGCGATCGTCCCATCCGACGCCGCGCAGGCGTTGCACGTCGTCGGCTCGCATCGCACCGGGCGTTCGCGTGAGCTTGTGGGCGTACTCGAGAAGCGCGACGGTGGCGTCGTCGAGCCCCGCGGATCGGTAGTCGTCGACGAATCGGTCGACGAGGGCGTCGTCTCGGACCTCGTCCCGGAGGTCGCTCACGTGCGCGTCCGTTCAGTAGTCGCAGTCGTTGGCCTGCGAGACGACGACGGCGAGCATCTCGCGTTGCGCGCGCGACAGCGGCGAACGCCCCTTCATCGTCTCGACGTAGAGTTCGATACTGCGCCGCATGACGCGCGGATTCGCACTCTGGATGCGCAAGATGTTGAAGACCTTGCCGGCGCGTTGCTTCGCCGCGTCGAAGAGATCCGCGAGCAGCCCCTTGGCGTCGCGATCCTCGACCATCTCGATCCAAGCCATGATTCGCTCCCTGGGTTGAAGCCGCACGACCCTACCTCGCGCCGCGAGCCGCAAGATACCACGCGGCCCGACTCGCGGACCTCGCCCGCGCTCGCGCGCGGACTCGAGGAACGGGCCCCGGCACGTCGGCACAAAACCTTCTCGACCCCGAATAGTTCCTTTCATCGGCACGGCGATTTACGCAGAATGACCGTCGAGGGCCTCGCGAACACCGCGAGGCATGGGCGCGCCCGCAAATGCGTATCCCGGTGGAGGTCGACGTGATGCCGAGTCGAAGGGAGTTCCTCGGTGCGTTGTCGTGGCCCGTGGCGGCCGCGATGGTGCCCGCTTGTGCGATGTCGCCACGCCCCGGTCCGGCCGCGCGTGTACGGCTCGACGAGCTCCGGGGTCATTCCGGCACGCCCGCGGAGATCGCGCGCGACGAGAGCTACTGGTTCGCGGTCCAGCAATCGTTCACGGTCGATCGGAGCCTGCTGAACCTCAACAACGGCGGCGTCTCGCCGTCGCCCGCCATCGTCCAGGATGCGATGAAGGGCCATCTCGACTTTTCGAACGAGGCGCCGTCGCACCATCTGTGGCGCGTGCTCGAACCCCGTAAGGAAACGGTCCGCACGCAGCTCGCGAGGTTGTTCGGATGCGATCGTGAAGAGATGGCGATCGTACGCAACGCGTCCGAAGGTCTGCAAATCTGCGAGTTCGGTTTCGACCTCGAGCCGGGCGACGAGGTGCTGACGACCACACAAGACTATCCCCGCATGATCAGCACCTGGCGCCAGCGCGAGATGCGGGACGGGATCCGACTCGTGCAAGTGTCGATCCCGACGCCGTGCGACGACCCGAGCCGGATCGTGAGCGCGATCGCGGCGGGGATCACCGAGCGGACGCGCGTGATCCTCGTCTCGCACGTCGTCAATCTCACGGGGCAGGTGTTGCCCGTCCGTGCGATCGTCGCGAAGGCGCGCGAGCGCGGCATTCCCGTGATCGTCGACGGGGCGCACGCGTTCGCGAACCTGACGTTCACGCGTGACGAGCTCGATTGCGACTACTACGCGACGAGCCTGCACAAGTGGTTGTTCGCGCCGCACGGCACCGGCATGTTGTACGTGCGTCGAAACAAGATCCGCGACTTGTGGCCGCTCATGGCATCGGCGAAGCCGCGCCAACAGAACATCCGCAAGTTCGAGGAGATCGGTACGCATCCGCTCGCGAACTTCCTCGCGATCGCGGAGGCCGTGACGTTTCACGAAACGCTCGGGGCCGAGCGCAAGGAAGCGCGGCTGCTGTATCTGCGCGACACCTGGGCGAAGCGGCTCGCACGCCTCGATCGCGTACGATTGCACACGAGTCTCGAGCCCGGGATGGCATGCGGGATCGCGACCGTCGAGATCGAGGGGATCGACACGAGCGCACTCAACGGGTACTTGTTCCGTGAGCACCGCATCATCACGACGGGTATCGGGCACGAGGAGTTCTCGGGCTTGCGGGTGAGCCCGAGCGTCTACACGACCCTCGACGAGTTGGATCGGTTCTGCGAAGTCATGGAGCACGTGGTGCAGCATGGAATCCCGAAACGCGCCTAGCGCACGCCGCGAACGGGGGATCGGTCGAGTGTCGTTCCGACGTCTCGCCGGCGCGCCCGCCCTGGCGTGGGCCGTCGCGGTGTCGATCGTGGCAGGGATCGTCGTCGGGTGCGGTGGCGGTTCGTCGGGGAGCAGCGGACCGTTCACGGTTCTCGACGCCGCGATCGACGGCCTGGGGATGCTCCCGATCGAGAGGGCCCCGCTGAACGGGGACGTGATCGTTCGCTTGTCCGACTCGATCGATCCCGCGACCGTGACGTCGCAGACGTTCCGGGTGTTGCGCCGGCCCGAGTACGTCGAGTCCGCGCAGGGTGAGGTGGTCGTCGAAGGCAGCCGGATCCGATTCCGCCCGGATCTCCCGGCGCGCGGCGATCTCGGCGACGGGGGGCTCCTTCCCGGTCTCGATTATCGCGTCTGGCTGCGCGGGATGCCCGACCTCAACGTCATTCGCAGTCGCCGCGGGCGACCGCTCACGAGCACCGTGACGTTCGAGTTCACGACGACCTCGATCGAACCGCTGTACTTCGATCCCGTACCGGGGGCTCCCGAGGTCGTCGCCGTCTTCCTCGACCTCGACGGAGACGGCGTCTTCTCGGGGGACGGCGATCCGTCGACACCCGAGCCGGAGGAGTTCTTCGAGGGCGAGACGTTCTTCGATCCGCACGTACCGTTCGTGGATCGCGTGCCGGTGGGGTCGGTGTCGCTTCCGCCCCCGAACGCGCCGCAGCAGATCGGCATTCTGTTCAGTGAGCCGCTCGACCCCCGCACGGTGTTTCGCGACGCCGACTTCGACGGAGTGCTCGATCGCGTTTCGATCGCGGACGTCACCTACGATTATGCATGTGACGAGCCCTTTCCGGGCGATCGGTGTCCGCGGCCGCTCCGCATGCGCACGCACTACGATCCCCAGTTCGCGTGTGCTCCCGTGTGCCGCTCGCTCGTCACGCTCGAGGCGTTTCACGCGCTGACCCCGCGAGCGCTGCATCGCGTCACGCTCTCGATCGGCTTGCGCGATCTCGTCGGAACTCCGTTCTCGCGCTCGTTCTTCGCGAGTTTCGAGACGGGGGAGCCGACCGGTCTCGTCGACGCGTTCGACGAGTCGTTCGACACGACCGAACGACGCGCCCCGATCACGACGGCCTTGTGGAATCCTGCGGATCGCGAGCACTTGCGCGGAGGGATCGGGTTCGGCGGCGACGGGAGCGATGGCCCGTTCATCGGCACCGTCATCGACACGACCGGTCACGACGGCATCTTCAACTTCAGCGAGTTCGTCGTCGCGTCGGGCATCGACGTCGTCGGTGACAAACCCGCGGTGATCCGGGTGCGTGGCGACATGCAGCTGGGTTCGACCGTTCATCTGCGTGCGAGCGGGGAGGACGGCAGCCCCGGACGTCTCGGGAGTTTCTTCCCGGTGCCGGGCGGAGCCGGGGCGCTCGGGGGTCCGTCGGGCGGCCGCGCGAGCTCGCTCGGCGAAGAGACCGAACAAGGGGATCCGGGCGAGAGCCCGGTCGAGGACGGTGCGGGCGGCGGCGGTTTCTCGGGGGACGGTCCCGGCGGCGGCGGCGGTGCCGGGCGCCGGTCGCTCGGCAGCTTCGGTCTTCCCGGCGAGAACGAAAGCGGTGGCGACCGAGGGTTGGTGTACGGCGATCCCGAGGGGA
>JAUIME010000255.1 GCA_030433195.1 bacterium | reverse complement strand
CGGATCTTGAAGATGCAGCCAGAAGAAGTAGGGCTCGTCTTCGATTTCGACGAGTGCCTCGAGCGCCTTGTCGATCGCGTCGACGGCGATCTGGTCGGCGAGGTGACGATTGCGTTCGGATCCCATGAGGTCGTCGTCGTAGACGTCGAATCCCTGATCGAGACCCAGGAAACTCCCGAGCACGGGGTTGCTGACCACGGCGGCGGTCGTGAGGCCGCGCCGTTCGCACAGCTCGGCGAGCGTCTCCTCGGTGGGCGCGAGCGCGTAGTCGCCGTTGTAGATCCCGACCGAGTGGAAGCTCGGGTACGCACCCGTCATGATCGACGCGTGGGACGGGGCGGTCAGCGGCGCGGGCGCGAGCGCGACCTCGAAGCGGGTCCCGCGGGCCAGAAAGGCATCGAGCGCCGGCGAGGTCCGGCGGGCGTACCCGTAGCACGACAGGTGGTCGGCACGAAGCGTGTCGATCGTGACGAGCAAGACGTTCCGCGGGGGCGCGTTGCGGCCGCAGCCCGCGACGAGGAGGAGGCCGGTCAAGAGGCCCGGGAGAAGTCGGCGCATGCGGCCAGAGGATACGCGGTCTCGTCGACGTATGTCAATGAAGCGGAAAGACTACAGCCGAGGCCGGAAATCGGCTACACTACTTGGTTCAACGAGGATTCGGCCACGGGCGAGGGTGCGAATCCAGGGGTCCGAGGAATCGACGCCACGAAGGGACGACCGAGGGGTTCCGGTCGGCGTGCGTGTGGTGGAGATCCCGGCGAGAGGAGCAGTACGAACATGGGTCTCTTCGAGATGCGGCGCCGTCGTGCGTCGATCGCACACGGTTTGATCTTGCTCGTTGCGCTCGGGGGCGGCGCGGCAGGTTGCGGTGGCGGGGGAGGCGGTGGAGGTGGCAGCACCTTCGACGTCGTCGAGGCGGTGGTCGAGGATTTCGGGGCCTTGCCGCTGCGCGACGTCCACCTCAACAGCGTCCTGCGCGTCACTCTCACTTCGAACGTGGATCCGGATTCCGTCAACGATCAGACGTTCCGCGTCTACGTCGGGCCGGACTTCATCGAGACGGCGCCTGGCGACGTGGTCATCGAGAGGAACGTCATCCGGTTCTTCCCGTCGCTTCCGTCGACGGTCGACCTCTCGGACGGCGGTCTCGAACCCGGCAAGGATTATCGGATCTGGTTGCGCGGGATGCCCGAGCTCAACACCGTCCGCAGTACGCGCGGTCGGCCGTTGATCTCGGATCACGAGTTCGATTTCTCGACGCGTAGTTTCTCACCGCTCTACCTCGATCCGAGTCCGGGCGCCCCCTTCGTCACGGCGGTGTATCTCGATCTCGACGGCGACGGAGTGCTCGAAGCTGACGGCGACCCACAGACGCCCGAACCCGAAGAGTTTTTCGAAGGCGAGGTGTTCTTCGACGGCACGATTCCGTTCATCGACGACGTGCGCGTCGGGTCGGTGGGGCTCGACGCGCCGCATGCCCCGATGCGATTCGCGCTCGTATTCAACGAGCCGCTCGATCCGCGAACGGTTCTCGTCGACAACGACCGCAACGGAGTTCCCGATGCGGTGCAGTTGCTCGACGTTTCGAATCCTTACGTCTGCAATCTTCCCGATGTGGGAAGCACGTGTCCGCGACCGCTCCTGTTCGATGCCGAATTCGAGCAGCGTTTCGATCGAGAGCTCCAGGTGTTCACCGTCGAGCTCCGCGGTCAGTTGCCCTACGCGATGCGACCGAATGCGCTGCATCGCCTCTTGGCATTCAGCACGATCACCGGCCTCTCCGGAGACCGGATGACGCGTCAATTCGGCGCCGCCTTCGGGACCGGCGCACTGACGAATACCGAGGACTCGTTCTTCGAAGACTTCGCCGGAAAGTCGATCCGCAACTCGGCGACGACTGCGCTCTGGAACCCGGCCTTGCAAGAGCATCTCAAGGGCGGGGTGGGATTCGGCGGCGACGGCAGTGACGGGCCGTTCGAAGGCACGGTCATCGACACCACGTTCAACGACGGGGTGTTCAACTTCAGCTCGTTCGTGACCAGCTTCGACGTGAACGTGACCGGGGACAAGCCCGCGATCATTCGCGTCATGGGGGATTTCCTTCCCGACCGCAGCACGATCGTCGAGGCGGACGGTTCGGTCGGACTCCGCGGCCGCGTCGGAGACGCGACGACGGTTCCCGGCGGCCTGCCGGGACCGGGAGGCTATGCCGGGGGGATCGCGAGCGGTCAAGGGATCGATACCGAGCGCGGCGGGCGTGGAGAGACGCTGCCCGGTGAGAAGGGCGGTGGCGAGGGAGGCCTGTCGGGCGTCGAGCCCGGGGGTGGCGGGGGTGCCGGCCACGCGATGTCCGGCGCTGCGGCGACCGGTGGCGGCGACCCCTTCGCGAACGGCTTCGGTGGCTCGGTCTACGGCGATCCGTCCGGGCGCGAGCTGCTCGGCGGATCGGGCGGCGGCGGGGGCGGAAACTACTACGACGGCGACATCGTCTCTTCGGGCGGTAGCGGCGGCGGCGGCGGCGGCGCGATGATGATCGAAGCGTTCAATGCGATCACGGTGCAGTCGTCCGTGCCGCAGGGAAGAATCTCGGCGAACGGCGCCAGCGGTGGCGCGGGAGCGACCGACGACGAAGATCAGTACTCCTCGGGCGGCGGTGGCGGGGGCAGCGGCGGTACGCTCTTCTTCCGATCGCGCACGCTCGGCATCGGCGCCACTGCGGAAGCGATCGGGCGTATCGGCGGGCCGGGCGTGTTTCCCGCGGGACGCGGCGGCGCGGGTGCCGGCGGGCGTATCCGCATCGAGACGATCGGTCGTGGGACGTGCCGCTGCAATCCGGAGACGGAGTCGGAACCGATCCCCGACACGGTGCTCGGCAAGAGCCTCGGTCGATCAGACTTCCTGCTCACGAACGCCGGTCCCGAGTCCATCGTGGAGTACAGCTTCGACGGCACGAATCCGATCTCGGGTGCGGTCGCGTTCGACGCGCAAGACCTGCTCGTGCTCGATCACGAGGGGAATCGTATCGAGTCGAGTGAGGACGTCCCCTCGGAGACGGTGATCGAGGTCTGGTTCCGCGCGGCGTTCGAAGATCCCGAGAACCCCAATGAGCCCGACCCCGACTCGATCACGTTCTGGACGCCCGATGTCGGCAACCTCAACGGGTACCCGATGATTCAATGGGAAGTCCGCTTCGCGATGGATGCGGACCTGATCACGACCAATCCCGCCTTCGACCCGCCGACGCCCGGCGTCGACGACGTTCGCCTCCGATTCCGAATCCGATGATCTCACGACGAAGACTCCAGGAGTTCGCTTCGATGATCTGTTCCACAGCTACTCGCAGGACGCTCCGCGGGACCGCTCTCGTTCTCACGTTCACGGCGATCTTCGGAATCCCCGGCTGTGGCGGGGGCGGCGGAGGCGGCACGGGAGGCGTGTTCCGCGTGGTGGCCTTCACGCCGGACGGGACCAACGACATCGTGTTCCGCAATCAACCTCTCGTGTTCGAGTTCAGCTCGGCGGTGAGCAAGACGGGCGTCTCGGCGATCGGCTTGCAGGTCTTGCTCCGCAACGAGGTCGTGCAAGGGCGCGTCGAGGTCGACGGACGTTTCGTGACGTGGTCGCCGGTCGTCGTTCCGGGCGACCCGAACGACTACGTCCCGAACAACAATCCGCCGATCAACGGAATCGGCTTCGACGGGGACACGCAATACACCGTTCGCATGTCGGCCAATCAGGCATCGTCCGTCAAGAGTCGGACGGGCCGCCCGCTCGGTACCGCGTTCCAAGCGTCGTTCACGACCAACAACGAGTTCGTCCCGGAGATGCCGAACGTTCCGCCCACTCTGTTGTCGACGGGCTCGGAAATCTTCGATCCGCCGCCGGTGATCGATGGCGATCCGTTCAGCCTCGATCCGAACGCGTGGCCCGTGCTCGACCCGCGCGACGTGTCGATCGCGCTGCAGTTCTCCGAGAAGCTCGCGCCGTCTTCGATCAGCTTCCTCGAGACGGCAGTGCTGCGCAACGTCACCGAGATCCCCGGTGACGCGCCGGCCGGCGTGGGCGAGATCGCGCTCATGGATACGCGCCTTCGCCCCGAGGCCGACGTTCTGTTGGTCCGCAACCTCGTGAGTCTCGGGGACTGGCCCGACAGCGACCAGGACTACATCTTCCGGCTCGATCTCACGCAGGGTCTCCGCGACCTCGTCGGGAACGCGCTCGACCGCCCCTACGTGCTGTACTTCCGAACGCTCGACGTGCCCGGCGAACCCAACCATACCGTCGTCACCGAGACGTTCGACACGCAAGATTTCATGTCGGTCGACGGCACCACGGCGGACTGGGGTGACGGACTGCTCGAAGGGGCCGACGTCAATCGACGCGTCGACGACTTCGTGCCGTTGCCGCAGAACAACTTCAACCTGCCGCATCCGCTCGTCGAAGTGGGGAACACGCTGACGCCGGCGGGCTGCCGATTCCAGATGAAGTACGACACCGATCACCTCCCGGCGTTGCCGGGTGAATCCGTCATCGGGATGGCGTGGTCACCGCTGTCGAACTTCGCGTTCTTCTCCGTTTATCGCGACGTCATCTTCAAGGTCGGCAGCTTCGCCGCGAGCGACGGCGGGAACCTCGACCCCGTCTACGATCGCAACTTCACGACGCCACCGCCCATCGTGGTGTTCCGCGGCGACTACGAGGTGCCGTTCGACGTCGATGCCGAGTGGGTCGACTGGCCGGCGTTCGATACCGAGTTCGACCTCGAGCCGGATCGTCCGATGGTGATCGAGTGGGACATGCCCGCGGGTGGTGACACCTTCCAGTTGTTCCGCAATCGCTCGGCCAACAGCATCATCAACCAGCGCGTGTTGTCGAATGGCGGAGAGGCGGCGGGGATCATCGGGCGTGAGAACACGCAGTACAACGCGCGGTTCTACCTCGTTTCGAAGCGTAGCTTCGGCGAGTCGATCGCGATCCAGAACGACTTCCAGCCCGTCGACTACGGGGCGTCGGTCGTTCTCGACGATCCGGACCGCGGCGGCACGAGTATCCGGGCGACGTTCGGCGGCTCGCAAGGCGGATTGCCGACCACGTTCTCCGAGGACATCAACGTCGCGGACGGATCCACACACCTGACGTTCCGGATCGAACTGATCGCCAATCCGATCACGAGTCTCGTTCCCGCCGTCCGCTCCCTGAGTTACGCCTACGTCGATGGATGATCTTCGTCGTGGCGGTCGGGCGACGGCCTGACCGCCACGGCGGTTTCGCGATCTTCGACGCCTTCCCTTCTTCATGCCCTTGCGAACTCGGCACGAGATTCGTAATTCTGAACCTCGTGAGTGCGCCGCATCGCCCTCCGAACGTGTCACGCCTCGGGTTCACCGCGTTTCTGCTCGAGCCGTCTTGAAAGAACCGGGAAAAGCAGGAAGGAGTGTCGCCCCGAGAGGCGTTTCGGTCGTTCCCGTCGATCGGATCGACCGACTCTTGCGGGCCTTCGCGAGATGGATCGAATCGTGCCGAATCTGCTGAGGGTCGCCGGACTCGCGATCCTCGCGGCGATCGTCTACCTGCCCTCGATTCCGGTGAGGGATCTCTGGTATCCGGACGAGATCCGCTACACGGAAGTGGCGCGCCAGATGCGCGAAGCCGACGAGCTCGTCGTGCCGCATCTGAACGGCGAGCCGTACTCGGACAAGCCGCCGCTCTACTTCTGGCTCACCGATGCGTTCACCCGCGCGGGAGCCGGCGCGGCCGCAGGGCGCTGGGTGTCGGCGATCGCCGTGTTCGGGACGATGCTCCTCGTCTGGAGGATCGGCGCGCTTTGGGGGCGGCCGCGAGCGGGGATTCGCGCGGCGCTCGTCGTTCCGTTGTTCGAATGCACGTCGTGGATCGGTCGGCACGGCGTGATCGATCCGTTGCTCATGTGTATGGTCACGCTCGCCGTGTACGGCTACGTTCGTATGGCCGCGCGGCGAACCGGTGGAGCGTTCGCCTTCGCGGTGGGGATGGGCGCGGGCGTGTTGGCGAAGGGCCCGGTGGGCTTGTTGTTTCCGATCTTCGCGGCCGTCGCCTTCGAGTTCACGGCGTCGCCCGAACGCCGAGTGGGGATCCGGAAGATCGCGCTCGGTGTTGTCGGCGGGGTTGCGATCGCCGCGGCTTGGGTCGTTCCGGCGTGCCTGTCGGGAGGGTCGGCGTACGCGCAGGATCTCGTCTGGCGACAGAACTTCGGCCGCACGGTCGAGTCGTTCGCGCACGACCAGCCCTGGTACTACTACCTGCGCACGTGGCCGGTCGCGCTCTTGCCGTGGCTCGCGGTGGTCCCGGTCGCGCTGGTCGCGGCGTGGCGTGCCGCTCGCGAGGGGCGCGGGCTCGTCGCGTGGATTCTCCTCGCGTTCGTGGTGTTTAGTGCGTTCTCGGGAAAGCGGACGCGCTATCTGCTGCCGCTCGTTCCCGCTTTCGCGCTCGCGATCGGACTGTGGCTCGACGGCGGCCTCGACCGCGCCCGCGTTGCGGTTGCCGGGGTCCGGCACAAGCTGCCGTGGATCGTGTTGGGATCGCTGGTGCTCGGCGTCGGTCTCCTGCTCGCCGTCGGCCCGACGGGTTGGATCGCGATGGAGTTCCGCGGCGGCGAGTCGTCGCGTCGGCTCGATGCTCTGCAGCAGTCGGTTCCCGCGTGGGTGTTCGCGACCGTGGGCGCGCTCGTGATCGCCTGCGGCGCGGCGACGATCCTGGCCGCTCGGCGGGGTTCGGTGCGATCGGTGTTCGCAGCCGCGCTGGCCTCGTCGATGGCGGTCTCGATCGCGTTCGACGCCGCGCTCGCGCCCGGCCTCGACCGGATCGAATCGGCGCGCCGCCCGGGTCACGCCTTCGCGGCCCGGCTCGAGAGTGCATCCGAAACGCCCGTCGATGCGGCGCTCTATCGAGTGGACTTCGCGGGCGCCTTCAACTACCACGCGGAGGTTCTGCACCTGCCGATCCTCGTCGGCGAGGACGAACTCGCGGAGTTCTTGGGGCGGGATGGTTCGGCGGTCGTGGCCGCGTTCCGGCGCGACATCGAGCGTATGGACCAAAGCTCGTGGGGTCCGGTCGATATCGAGCCCGTGGGCTTTCTGGGGAGCCGCGAAGTCGTGCTCGTCAGTGACCGAAACGCCAGGCCGTGGGATCTCGAGCCTCGTGATCTCGAT
>JAUIME010000254.1 GCA_030433195.1 bacterium | reverse complement strand
GGCGTTGGAATCGCCGTGCTGCTCGGTGCCGTAGCGTTCACTGCCGTCATCGTCAAAGGGATCTTCGTTCCCGAAATCGCGATGACCGAGGGCGACGCGACGATGCGCGTCCTCTACCGACTCCTCAAAGGCCTGGGCGCTGCGATCGCCTTGCTCGTCGGGTGCGTTTTGGTCTTCGGGAAACGCGCCGGGATCGTGCTCGTGCACGGCGGCATCATCTTCTTGCTCGCGGCCGAGTTCTACACGGCCGACTTCGCGCACGAGACGCAGATGCGAATTCCCGAAGGCGAGTCGCGCGACTGGGTGTACGACAACAAGAAGCCCGTCATCGCCGTCGTCGATCCGAGTGATCCCGAGAAGGACCGCGTCGTCGCGATCCCTCGGAAGTTCGTTCGCGTCGGGGAGACGATCACCCACGAAGCGCTCCCCTTCGACATCCAAGTCTTGCGGTACATGAACAACTCGATGCTCACGGACGTGAGCCGTCTCGGCGAAGGGATCGCCAACCCGGCGACGCGCGGGACGGGACTGTTCGCGTATGCGCAGGAGCGCGGCGGGGTCACGGGCACGATGAGCCAGACCGTCGACATGCCTTCGGTCTACGTTCGTCTCGTGAGCCGTGACGGCCGCGAAGACTTCGGGACCTTCCTCCTCACGACGTGGTCGCCGAGCTTCTCGCTGCCGCCCGAAGTCGTCCCGGTCGACGGGATTCCCTATGAGGTTTCGCTGCGCTTCGAGCGGACCTACAAGCCGTATTCGATCGAGCTTCGAGACTTCAAGTTCGATCGCTACGTCGGGACCGAGACGCCGAAAGACTTCTCGAGCCACATCGTCCTGCGCGATCCGGGACGCAACGTCGAACGCAACGTGCGCATCTGGATGAACAACCCCCTGCGCTATCGTGGCGAGACCTTCTATCAGCAATCGTTCGAGGGTCCCACCGAGAACATCACCGTGCTCCAAGTGGTGCGCAACGGATCGTGGCTCATTCCTTACGTATCGTGCATGCTCGCCTTGGTCGGATTGACCGCCCACTTCGGAGTGCACCTGCAAGGATTCGTTCGACGGAGGTTCTTCGATGCGTAACGTAGGCAAGCACCTCGTTTGGATCGCCCCGCTGCTCTGCCTCGCGTGGTTGGCCTCGAAGGCCGTCCCGCCGAAGGACGAGCCGGGAACGTATCGGACCCACGCCTTCGGAGAGCTTCCCGCCGTCTACAAGGGACGCGTGAAGCCGATCGATACCGTCGCGCGGAACAGCCTCTCGGCGCTTTCCGAGCGTCAGACGTTCCGCGACGAGAATGGTGAGAAGCGTCCCGCGATCGAGTGGTTCCTCGACGTGATCTCCGACTCGGACCGCGCCGACGTGCATCGTGTGTTCCACATTCCGAACACGGCCGTGCAGCAGACGCTCGGGCTCGAGCCGCGCAAGCGCTTCCGATACGCGTACGAAGAGATTCGCCCCCAACTCGCGACGCTCGACGAACAGTACTTTCAGGTCACGCGGAAGGATCCGGCGTACCGCGACGCGTACGACGAGGGCATCATCAAGACGATGAACAAGACCTTCTTGTTCAAGCAGCTCCAAGACGCCCACCGCATTCCGCTGATCCGCAGGGACCGTTTCGAAGAGGACATGGAGCACCTCGCTCGATTCCACGAGGACATCAGCCGTAACCCGCTCGTCCACATCGTTCCGCCCGTCGTCGAATCGGACGAGTGGCGCCCGTTCGTCGAGTCCGCGATCTACGCCGAGGCGTTCGAACTACTGAACCCCGCGGCCGGCGACGCGGTGCCGAAGCCGAACCCGGCTGTCGAATCGTACGAGAAGATGTTCATCGCGCGACGCGCCGAAGACCCCCAAGCGTTCAACGACGCGCTCGCGGGCTACCAAGCCTGGCTTCACGCGAACCCGCCCGCCGACACGGCGGACATCCCGCTCGAAATCGTGCTGAACGACTTCCAGCCCTTCTACCACTGCAGCGTCCTCTACGTGCTCGCGTTCGTGCTGACGTTCTTCTCTTGGCTCGGGCTGAGCGAGATCCTCCGACGTACGACGTTCTGGATTCTCGCGGTGGCCTTCACCGCTCATGCCCTGGCGATCGCCGCGCGCGTGCTCATCTCGGACTACCCGCCCGTGACCAATCTCTACGGCACGGCGATCTTCATCGGCGCGACCTGCGTCATGATGGCACTGATTCTCGAGCGGTTCTTCCCGCTCGGCATCGCGAATCTCACGGCATCGATCGCGGGGTTCGTGACCTTGCTCATCGCGCACAAGCTCTACCTGCGCGGCAGCGTCGACACGATGGAGATGATGCAGGCCGTTCTCGACACGCAATTCTGGCTCGCGACGCACGTCGTCACGATCACGCTCGGGTACGCCGCGACCTTCGTGGCCGGCCTGCTCGGGATCATCTACATCGTGCGCGGCGTCTTCACGCGATCGCTGACGCGCGAGGTCGGCCGCTCGCTCGTCACGATGATGTACGGCACGGTCTGCTTCGCGATTCTCCTGAGCTTCGTCGGGACCGTGCTCGGAGGCCTTTGGGCCGACGACTCGTGGGGACGCTTCTGGGGCTGGGACGTGAAGGAGAACGGCGCGCTGATCATCGTGCTGTGGAACGCGCTCATCCTGCACGCGAGATGGGGAGGCATGGTGCGCGACCGCGGGCTCGCGGTACTCGCCGTCGTCGGGAACGTCGTCACCACGTGGTCGTGGTTCGGCGTGAACCAGCTCGGCGTCGGGCTCCACTCCTACGGCAAAGTCGACGAAGTGTCCAAGTGGCTCTTCATCTTCGCCGGCTCGCAGCTCTTGATCATGGGAAGCGGACTGATTCCCAAGCGGATGTGGCGAAGCTCGGCCGCGCCGGTTCAGTTCGCGTCGGCACCGTCCGACCCGACCCTGGGCGGTGCGCCCTCGACCAAGCCCGCGTAGATCTCGCCGTACACCGCCGCGTTGTCGTCAACGCTCACGACGCCTTTGGGGGACAGGGCCAGACGACGGCGAAGCGTGGGATCGTCGACGAGACGCCGCATCGCGTCCCGCAGATCGGTCGCGTCGCCGGCGCGGAACGACAAACCCGTCTCGCCGTCCTCGATCGCCTCGGCCATGGGGCCGAGTCGCGAGGCGATCACGGGAACGTTCGCGAGAAACCCTTCGCGGATCGTAATGCAGAACGTCTCGTACCAGATCGACGGGACGACCAAGACGTCCATGCGGTCGAGGATCCCCGCGAGCTGGGACGTGTCGTAGCGGCCGTGGAGCGTTGCGCCCGGAGTCTCGCGAATTCGCTCGGCGAGGTTCCGACCGTACGAGTCGTCTCCGTGGAACGGGGCCGCCTCCCCGTGGATGTCGAGCGTCGAACCGGGGCGGTCGATCCCGCGAAACGCCTCGAGCAGGACGTGCGCCCCCTTCGTCGGCATGACCGAGCCGAGATACCCGAATCGTAGCCCGCGCACCTTCGCGGCGCTCTCCGCTGTCTCGCTCGCGACGCGCTCGGCCACGACGCGCAAGTCGTCGCGCTCGACGCCGATCGCCACGGTTCGCATCCGTTCGGGATCGAGACCGTAATCGACGAACTGTCGACGCTGGAACTCGGACGGCGCGATGACGACGTCGACCGCCCGCAGCGTCGCTCGCATGCGTTCGTCTTGTCGCTCGAGCCTCGCGACACTCGGCGACTTGAAGACACGATAGGCAGCCGCGCGCGCCAACGCGACCGGGCGTTCCGCGAGCGGCCGTTCCCACGCCACGCGCCAATCGGGGCGCAGGCATCGCGCACATCGCTCACGATCGACGGTCTCGCAGAGATCGAGATCCTTGCGGATGCGCTGACCGAGCGGGCACACCGAGAAGAAGTCGTGCAAGTTCATCACCGTCGGCAGGCCGCGCCGCCGCGTGACGTCGAAGATCCCGAACGACAAGAACACCAAGCTGTGCACATGAACGACGTCGGGCTTCCATTCGTTGACGAGCCGCTCGAACATCGCGTCGATCTTCGCGTTCCAGTACACGTTCTCGAAGCGGATCCCGTCGCGCTCGACGCGGGCCTCGAAATGCTCGACACCGTCGACGTCTTTCGCACGCCAGGTGAATGGATCGAGCGCATCGTCCATGGTCGGATACAGCACGCCCACGTCGTGGTCCTTCGCGAGAGCTCTCGCGAGCTGCTCGGCGTGAATCTCGACGCCGCCGACGCGAGCAGGAGGATAACCATGCGTGACGTAGAGGATCCGCATGCGCCTCAGATCCCCCGCTTGAGTCGGCGATCGATCCCCGAGAACCACCCGTGCTTCGTCATCCACTTGCGCGAATGCGAGCCCATGTACTGGCCGAGATTCTCGGCGAACGGCAGCGGCAGCATGTGGAAGAAGAAGCGCGCCTTGCGGAGCCACGGCTCGTCGGATCGTCCGAGCACCTTGGTGTAGTGCCCCAACCCGTGAACACCCTGCCGAACGACGTCGAAGGGCTTGTTCACGAGCTGTAGACCGACGAGATCGCGCAGGTTCTGGTGGTCGCAGTAGAGCCGTCGGAACTCGTACAGCACCGAGTTGTCGTGCGAGTGGATCACGGTGGCCTCGGGCTCGTACGCAATCGCATAGCCCTCGAGCAAGATGCGCTTGGACCAGTCGATGTCTTCGCCGAAGTTCCGCTCGCGGTACGGATACTTCTGCCACACGTCGCGTCGCAGCATCGAGCTCACGTCGTCGAAGCCGATGCGTTGCAAGCGCTCGATCGGCGCGAGCGCTTCGAACTCTTCGGGGCTCGCGACGCGCTGCACGACGGGCTCCAGTCGACTCGAAACCCACTTCTCGAGCCGATCCTTCATGAACGGGTTGCAGTGTGGACGCGGCACTTGGCGCGCGTAGGTTCCCGCGACGTCGTCGGCCCGTTCGAATCCCTTCGCGAGCGACGCGAGCCACTTGCCGTCGGCCGGCGTCGCGTCTTGCACCAAGAGCGCCACGAGATCGCCATCGCACGCCTCGATCCCGCGATTTCGCGTGAGGCCGTGATTGAACGTCCCCGGCTCGATCGTCGTGACGCGCGCGCCATGCCTCTTCGCGATCTCGACGGTCTCGTCACGCGAGCCCGAGTCGATACACAAGACGTCGTACGGGAAATCGGTCTCCTGCTCGAAGACGCGGCCGAGCACCTCGTCGAACAGCGGCCCCGCGTTGTACGTCGGGATGACGACGCTCACCTTCATGCGGACGCGCCCCGCCTCGCGCTCGCGAGACTCTCGTAGATCGCGGCGATCTCGCGCGCGTTGTCCCCGATGTCCTTCACGGTCTTCGGGGCCGCGACGAGACGCTCGCGAAGCGCCGGATCGTCGACGAGACGCGCGAGCTTCGTGCGCAGGTCGGCGGCATCGCCGTGCGTGAAGTAGAGACCCGAGACTTCGTCCTCGAACGCCTCCCCCATCGCACCGAGGCGAGACGCGACGACCGGAATCCCGGCCAGGAAACCCTCGCGAATCGTGATCGAGAACGTCTCGTACCACACCGACGGCACCACGAGCACGTCGATACGGCTGAGGATGTCCGGCAACTCGCGATTCTCGTAGCGGCCGTGGATCGTCACCGACTCGTCTGCCGCGACTTGCCCCTCGATGCGCTTCGCGTAGGAGGTGTCGCCGTGGAAGCTCGGGATCTCGCCGTAGATGTCGAGCGTCGCCTTCGACGAATCGATGCCCTCGAACGCATCGAGCAGCACGTGCACTCCCTTCGTCGGGATCACCGAGCCGATGTATCCGATGCGGATCTTGTTCGCCGGCACGCGTCGCTCGGCCACTCCGTCGAACATCGTCTTGTCGAAGCCGTACGCCATCGTCTGGATGCGATCCTTCGGCGCACCGAGTTCGATGAACTTGTTGCGGTGGAAGTCGCACGGCGCGAACAGTCGGTCCGGCGTGGCGAGCACGCCGCGGATGTGGGCCTCGTACTCGTGAATCGACGACAGGTCGCCGGCCCTACCGAGTATCCGATCGAGCAATCCGCGCTGCGGCCACGGGAAGTGCGGCCACAGATCGCGCAGGCACGGCAGGCACTTCGTGCGGTCGATCGGATCGCAGATGTTCAGGTCCGTGCGAATGATCTGCCCTCGCGGACACGAGAGCCAGAAATCGTGCAGCGACATCACGGTCGCGATTCCGCGCCGATCGAGCGCGGCCGGGATCGTCGTCGTGAGACACGTGAGGTGATGCACGTGCACGACGTCGGGAGGATCCTCGTCGAGGTAGTCCTCGAAGACCTTCTCCATCCGCTCGTTCACGTAGATGTCGCGAAACGACGTGCAATCGCCGAAGTTGTAATGCACGCGCGTGACCGCGATGCCGTCGATCGTCTCGCGCGAGAGCTCGTAGTCGGCCTTCGAAGCATCGCCGGTCCGGGTGAACACGCGGACGTCATGCTCCTTGGCGAGCTCGCGCGCGAGGTAGAAGCAGCGCAGCTCCACCCCGCCCGTCGCCTCGGGAACGAAACCGTGCACGACCATGAGAATCTTCATCACGCCCCCCCGACCGCCGCGGCGCGACGGGCTTCGATGAGCTCTTCGTAGATGCGCTCGTGATCACGAGCGTCGTCTTCGATGGCCTTGACGCTGTCGAGGCTCGGCCGCAGGGTCTCGAGCAACGAGCGGTCGTCCACGAACCGGCGCATCGCCGCCGCGAGGCTCGAAGGATTGCCTCGTTCGAAACGCAGACCGTTCTTCCCGTCCTCGACGAGGTCGGCCATTCCCCCGAGATCGGTCGTAATGACGGGGATCTGCGCGAGGAACGCCTCGTGAATCGTGAGCGGCGAGTTCTCGAACCACAGAGACGGCACGATCAGCACGTCGGTTTCGGCGAGGATCTCGGCGACTCGGTGATTCTCGAATCGCCCCATGAGCTTGCAGTTCGGCCGCTTCGCGAGCTCTCGCAGTCGCTCCGTGTAAGGCGGGAACGTTTCGAGCCCGCCCCAGATCCGCAGCTCGACGTCGGCATCCTCGGGCAGCTGGTGGAACGCGTCGATGATGAGATGCGCTCCCTTGAACTCGACGAGTGTTCCGACGAAACCGAATCGCAGCGTGCTCGACGGCTTGCGCGGCACGTCGCGATAGCCTTCGTCGACGAAACCGTAATCGGAGAACTCGATGCGTTCGGGATCGATTCCGAAGTTGATGAACTGCTGCCGCAAAAAGCGCGACGGCGC
>JAUIME010000253.1 GCA_030433195.1 bacterium | reverse complement strand
AGACGGAGAGCGCCGCGTGGGGATCCTGTGGTCGCTCGACTATCGGTATCCGGACGTGGGGTTCACGGATCCCGCGGCGCCGTACGGGGACCCGCTCCGCTATCACTTTCGGGAGCCGCGTCTCGTCAATCCGCTCGACGTGGATTGGCTCGGCCGGCGCATCGCCGCGATCGCCGAGACGGGCGTGGATTGGGTGGCGATTCGGCAGACGTTCGACGTGGACGAGGAGCGAGCGTCCGCGTTGCCGCACCTCGTCTCGGCGTTGGACCGGGGGCGGCCGAAGGATGCCGCGTCGACACCGCGTGTCGCTGCGTACATCGTGATCGACGCCGAACACGAGGCGCGCGGGATCTTGCGACTCTCGAGTCCCTGGGGCAAGGATGCGCTGTACGAAAGCGTCGCGTCGTTCTATCGCGACGTGCCGCCGCGCCACCGTGCGATGATCGAAGATCGCCCGATCGTGGTTCTCGCGGAGCCTCCCGAGTCGGCATCGTACGGGGAGGATCTCTTCGAGGTCTTGCGCCGGCGATTCCGCGCCGAGTTCGGGGCCGAGCCGTTCCTCGTCGTCGAGCGGCGATGGGGGCTCGCGGCGGACGCGACGTTTGCGGCGGGTGGTGCGCTTGCCGGCCCGGCGCTCGATTGCGAGGTCGCGTTGCTCGGGCCGGGCTTCGACGACTCGCGCGATCCGCGCGGCGCGCATCCGGTTCGGGACCGCGAAGAGGGCGCGTTCTATCGCAACGCCTGGAATGCGGTGCGCGCGGGCACGAGCTCGCTCGTGCTGATCGACAGTTGGAACGACTTGCGGCGCGGGACGGCGATCTGCGCCACGCGTGAGTTCGGTGCGCGCTACCTCGAGATCACACGCGACGAGATCGCGCGGTTTCGTGCGGGAGCCGCTGCCGAGGAGCCCGTCGAGCTTCGGTACCCGCATCCGCGTCCGCGCCCGGATTGGTCGTGGGGGCGCGATGCGCGCGACGCTTCGAAGGTCGTCTACGATCCGGCGGGTCCTCTCGTCGACGGGCTCGCGATCGTTCAACCGCCCGACGGTGCCGTGCGCATCGTCGACGCTGCGGGACGACCGTGCCTCATGACGATCGGCACGTCCGCGCACGTCAGCCGCTATGCGTACTTTGCCGTCTCCGACTACTTCTGCTTCGACACGGAGTGCGACTTCGTCGTGGAGATCGAGTACTACGACGGGGGGGCGGGAGCGATCGAGCTGCAGTTCGACGCATGCGACACGGTCTCGATCCACGAGGGTGCGTATCGAGGGACGCGGCCGATCTGGCGCTCGGGAACGGCGCGATGGGAGCGTGCGATCGTTCGGCTTCCGCGAGCGCGTTTCGCGAATCGGCAGAACGGCGGGGCCGACTTTCGGATCGCGGCGCGCGGAGTCGACGCGATCCTCGGGCGCGTCACCGTTCGCAAGGCCGAGGGCTTCTGAGCGATCGGCGAACGTCGATCAAGTCTTGTCGCGGCGGCGCTCGAGCCGGCGCAGCCCTTCCGAGGCCCGGCGCTCGTTCTCGTCTCGCGCCAGCGCGCGCCGGTACGCATCGCGGGCTTCGTCGAACCGGTTCTGCTTCTCGCACACGAGCCCGAGTAAGTAGAGAACTTCCGCGGTCGGCTTCGTCTTCTCGAGCAACGCTCGGAACGCTTTCTCGGCCTCGGCGTATCGTCCGAGCCGACCGTAGACGTTCGCGAGATTGAAGTACGCATCCGCGTTGAAGTACCGGCCGATCTCCTTGCGGTACGCTTCGATGGCGGAGTCGTACGCGCCGACGCTTTCGTACATGCGACCGAGGTTGTACTGCCCCGTCGCGAAGGTCGGCATGATCTCGAGGGCTCGCTCCATCGCCGCGATCGCTTCGGGCGTGCGCCCCTGGTAGTAGACGTTGTAGGCGTAGTAGACGTGCGCGCGCGCATTGCGCGGGCTCTGTTCTTTCGTCACGGTCCAGAACGTGAGATCGTCGCGCCAGTCGAGGTTGCGTAGCGCCGTGCGTCCCCCGTAGGCCGCGAGAACGACGACGAGCCCCGCGATCGCGACACGGTGCGGAATCCGCTTGGCGACACTCGTCAGTACCGCGGCCAGCGCGATACAAAAACCGATCGACGGCAGGTACAAGAAACGTTCGGCGAGGAGCTCGTGATGGGGTCGGATGTGCATCACCGGAAGCATCGCGACGAAGTACACGATCAACCCGAAGACGGCGACGAAGTGTCGACGGACATTCACGATCGCCGCGGCGAGCAGCGCGCCGAGGCCCGCCACCGAGAGGTAGGCGACGGGATCGAACCACGACGTCGTCACGCGGAACGTGTCGAAGTGGTAGTCCCCGACGAGTCGTAGCGGAACGAGCATCCGGTAGAGATAGAGCACCTGGACGCGCGCGACGTTGAGGAAGTTCGTGACGACGTCGCCGCCGTGCCACGAAGCGTGCGTCGCGCGCCCCTTGACGACGAGGAACACGGCGATCCCGAGTATCAATCCCGTCGCGATCGCGAGCGGGACGCGGCGTCGCCGCACGATCGCGCCCACGTCGGAGACGACCGAGCGGAAGCTCGTCTCCGAGCTCGCGTCGCGCAGGCGAAGCAAGAGTCCGCCGACCACGATCATCGGGAGGAACGCGAAGCCCATCTCTTTCGAGCCGATCGAGAGGAACAGGGCCAACACGATTCCGGCCACGTGCAGCGCGCGTGCGAGCAGATGATGACGCTCCCAGCCGTCGCGAAGGCGCAGCGCGAGGATGACGGCGACGAGCCCGAACAGAGTGCACAGGACGTCTTTTCGTCCCGAAACGTACGTCACCGACTCCGTGTGCACGGGGTGCAGGGCGAAGAGGGCCGCGATGATCCACGAGATCGACGTACGTCGGAAGAGGCGGCGCGCCACGAGCCAGACGAGGACCGTCGTGATCGCGTGCAGGATGATGTTCGTGAGGTGGTATCCGAACGGGTTCTTGCCCCACAGCTCGCCGTCGATCGCGTAGCTGGCTTGCCGAACGGGGCGATAGGCCATCGGCCGGCCGAAGCCGAAGAGCCCCGGGATGTCGTCCACGCCGCCGACGTCGTCGGATAGCTCGATGAACGGAACGTCGTCGAAGCAGAAGCCGTTCGAGAGCGCGTTGCCGTACGCGCATGCGACGAGCAGGACGAGCAAGCCCGCGAGGCCCGTATCGATCCAGATCGAGCGGCCCGGCGACGCATCAGGCGTCGGGTCGGTAGCGCTCGTGGGCGGATCGCCGGGCGTGTCGTCGGCGTTCGGAAGGGGACTCGGGAGATTCATGACCGCTCCTCGAACGAGGGCCGATGGTGATGCCGGTCGTAGAGTGCGGCCTTCACACAGCCGAGCACCAGGGTCTGCTTGGCGAGCCAATCGAGCAGAAACAGACGCACCGCGCACAGACGCGTACACGGCGGTCGGCGCCGGAACACGTCGCGCAGGAAGCGGCGTCGGGGTACGGGAAACGCCAGCATCGGCAGCGTCCGCAAGAGCAAGTCGGGGCGTCGGCGCAAGAGCTGAAAAACGCCGAAGCCGATACGCTCGTTCTTTCGCAGAATCTGATGCAGCGTCGACCTCGCGACGTGTTGGACCACGGCTTCGGGCTCGAACGCGATCGTGAGGCCGCGGTCGCGGGCGCGGAGACAGAGGTCCCGATCCCCCGCGGAGATCATGCCGCCGTCGAAGCCGCCGAGTTCGTCGAGGTGCTTTCGGGTCACGAAGAGGTTCGCGGTCGCGGCGTAGCCGTTGCGACTCACGTTGTCCTTCTGGTTCAGGTATTTGAAGCGGTCGTAGATCTCGTAGAGGTTGGGGATCGGCGCGGATCGAGCGCGGATCGCACCCGCGACGAGGTCGCCACGTCGCTCGTCGATCGCGCGCAGTCCGTTGCGGAGCCAAGAGCTCTCGGCGCGGCAGTCGGCATCCATGAACGCGACCACGCGTCCGCGCGCGATCTGCAGTCCGCGGTTGCGCGCGGTGTACGACGAGCGCTTCGGCTCGTGCGCGTAGCGGACCTCGAACTCGTGGATCACGTCGCGTGTACGGTCCGTCGAACCGTTGTCGACCACGATGATCTCGAAGTGGTCCTTGGGCAGGTCTTGGCGGAGTAGGGACTCGATACACTCGCCGAGTGTTCGTTCCTGGTTCAAGGCCGGGATGATGACCGAGACGTCGATCGACATGTCTGAGGTTCCGTCGCCGTTGCTGCGGGCGCGCGCGTCGAACGCGCGCCGGGGACGTTCCCGAGCTCGCGCTTTCCGTCGAGCCCGCGGCCGGCAGATCCCTCGTGTGTTTCGGATGATCCGAACCTTGGCCTTGAGCCGAGCGCCCGGTAGCGTCGCCTCAATCCACCCCCGCGCAGCGGTCGATAGGAGATGCATGAATTCCGCTGTCGATTCGCCCGCGATCCGGCCCCGCGTCACGGTCATCGGACACGACCTGTCGTCGAACGGGACTGCGCGTGCGCTCCTCCTCGAGGAGCTGCTGGCGCGGCGTTTCCCGACGGAGCTCTTGGGGGCGCGCTTCGGGGCGAGTGTCTGGGAACCGGCGTCGTCGTCGGTTCCAGCCCGTGCGGTCCTGCGCGGGGGGCCCTACCCGTGGTTCGCGGCGACGGCCGCGCGGCTCGCGGCGCGCGCCACAGGCGACGTGATCGTGGCGCAGAAGCCGCGCGTCGCGAGCTTCGGAGTCGCGCTCCGAGCCGCTCGTTCGGGAGGCCGGCCGATCATCCTCGATCTCGACGACGACGAGGCCTCGTTCTTCAGCGCTCCACGAGCCGATGGCCGTTGGCGCGACGCGGTATCGTACCGGAACCCCAACGGACGTTCGTGGACGCGACGGATGATCGCCAAGATTCCGCTCGCCGCCGTGAGAACCGCGGGCTCGCCGACGCTCGCGCGTCGTCACGACGCGTGCTTCGTTCCCTACGCGATCTGTGGCGATTCGATGGAGCCTTCGCGGTTCGATCGGGGGGCCGAGCGTCGACGTCTCGGTCTCGGCGACGGGTTCGCGGTCGTCTTCTGTGGATCGCCACGCCCTCACAAGGGGCTCGATCGACTCGCCGAGGCCATCGGCGCGCTCGACGCCTCGCTCGATGCTCGGCTCGTCGTCGTCGCGCCGCCCCTCGATGCGAACGAGGCGGAAGCTCTCCGGACAGCCTCGCGCGATCGCGTGGCGTTCGCGGGTGCCGTTGCGCGCGAGGAGCGCGGCCGCGTGCTCGCAGCGGCCGACTGCGTGGCCCTGCCGCAGCGGGACACGCCGACGGGCAGAGCCCAGCTCCCGGCGAAGCTCTTCGACGCGATGGCCGCGCGCCGGCCGGTCGTCGCGACCGACGTCGGCGACATGGCCGAGATCCTGGGAGACACCGGGACGGTCGTGCGCGACGGCGATCTGCGCGAGCTCACCGAAGCCTTGCGGCGCTACGCGACGGATGTAGGCGCCGCCGAGCGCGACGGGGCGCGGGCGCGCGAGCGATTCGAGAGGTTCTACGAAGCGGAGGAGGTCTCGCGGCGGCTCGCGAGCCTCGTCGAAGACGTGTTCGAGCGGGCGTCGCGCTCGTCGGCGGGCGGCGTCGTGCCCGGTTCGACCGCGATCGACTCGATGACGTCCACCATGGCGTCCCAGGTGAACCGCGCGCGGTAGCCACGGATCTGTTCCTCGAGCGCGTCGCGCTCGCTCGCGAAGAACCGTTCGATTCCCGCGGCAATCGAATCCGCCGACGGGTCGCACAAGAATCCCGTCGTGCCGTCTTCGATCACTTCGGGGAGTCCGCCGACCCGGGTGGCGATGACGGGGCGCAGGAACTCGTAGGCGATCTGCACGATGCCGCTTTGAGACGCCGAGCGGTAGGGAAGCACGACGGCATCCGCGCACTCGAAGTACCCCTGGACTTCCTCGTTCGCGACGTATCGATCGACGAACAAGACGCGGTCGTCGAGCGCGTGCCGCGCGACGATCGCTTCGGCTTCTTCGCGCCCCGAGTAGAACTCTCCGACGACGACCAACTGCGCGTCGCGTTTCTCGCGCACCGCGGCCATCGCCTCGAGCAAGAGCGGAAGCCCCTTGTATTCGCGGACGTATCCGAAGAACAGAAGCGTCTCTCGGTCGGGGAGCCCGAGGGTGGAGCGTGCCGCCGTTCGATCGATGGCGTCGCGCATGCGGAAGCACGCATACGACGGATGCGGAGAGACGACGACCTTGGCGTCGGGGCGCATCTCGAGGATCGCGTCGCGGTCCCCGCTGGAGTGTGCGATGAACGCATCGGCCGCCGAGAACGCGTAGCGCGTGAGGATCCCGTCGATCCGAGAGGCTTCGTGGGCGCGCCCGTTGTGGCACAGCACGACGACTCTCATCCCGCGCTTGCGGAGACGACGCGCGAGCGCACCGGTCATCGGCGCGAAGAAGGGATGCCACCATTGGATCACGACGACGTCGGGGCGGAGCCGTTCGACATGACGGGCGGCGGCCCGCCAGGTGTGGGGTCCGAGGGGCGTCAGGATCGGATGATGATCGACTGCGAGCGGCCGCTCGCTTTCGTCCCGTTGCGTCGTGCCGGGGAACAGCCAGTTCGGATATTGCTTTCGCAACGAGACGAGGAACGTCTCGTGACGCTTGGCGAGTTCGCGAAACAGCACGGTGTTGTAGTGCGCGATGCCGCCTCGGAACGGATACGTCGGTCCGACGAGGCAGATCCTCATGTCGACGCGCCGTCCGGCGGATGACGCTGGATGCCGCGCAGCGAGTACTCCTGATCGCGTTTGCTCGCGAAGGCGATCATGTCCGCGATGAGGCCCGTGAGCGTGATCTGCACGCCGAGGATCATCAGCAGGATCCCGAGCAGGAGCAAGGGGCGGTTGTTGAGCGGCGTACCGAGCGCCCAGTTGAGGGTCAGGTAGCCGTTGATCCAGACGCCCGAGAAGAACAGAGCCAGACCGATCACTCCGAAGAAGTGCAGCGGCTTCTTCATGTAGCGCGTGATCATGATCGTCGTCATGAAATCGAAGAAGCCCGAGAGAAAGCGTTCCATGCCGTAGCGGGACGCGCCGTAGCGGCGCGGATGATGCCGTACGGGGATCTCGCCGATCTTGAAGCCGCGAGCGTGCGCCATGGGCGGGATGAATCGATGCAGCTCGCCGTACACTTCGATCTCGCGGATCACTTCGCTTCGATAGCACTTGAAGCCGCAGTTGAAGTCGTGA
>JAUIME010000985.1 GCA_030433195.1 bacterium | reverse complement strand
GAAGTTGCGTCC
Organism: bacterium; assembly: GCA_030433195.1. Classification (GTDB taxonomy): domain Bacteria; phylum Planctomycetota; class JACOTG01; order JACOTG01; family JAUIME01; genus JAUIME01. The sequence goes on along the minus strand of JAUIME010000985.1, from coordinate 1,338 downwards.
GCCGAGCGGGTGGCGCTTGACGTTCAACCCCGGCGCGAGCAGCAGACGGATTCCGAGTGCGCGCGCCTCCGCGCCGATCGCGGCCCCGATGCGCTCGACGAGCGCCGGGTCCCATGTCGCCGCCATCGCCGACGGGCTCGGGAAGCAGGTCGCGGGATAGGTCTCGTCTCGATTGCGCCCCGTCTTCTTGCGTACTCCGATCGGGCCATCGGCGACCTGCACCGACGGAATCCCGAGCCGCTCGATGTCGCGCGTTTGCGTCGCGTTGCGTCCCGTCACGAGCGACGCCTTCTCGGCGAGCGTGAGCTGCTCGATTCGCGGATCGGCGGCCGTGCGGGTCGACGGCGGCGGCGTGCTCGCAGCGATCGCGGCGAGAATCGCGAGCATGAAGGGCAGGAACGTGCGAAGCGGACGGAATCTCATCGAATGCGTGTCTCCAGTCGGGATCTCGGCGTGGCGTACGCCGTTCGGGGCAGTATAGCGTCTGACGGTGCGACGAAGCCGAGTTCGTCGCGTCGGGCCGATCTCCGCGACCGATCGATACTTCCCCGGCGCCGGGTCGTCGAACGGGGTGTCGCAGGCCGTGCGACTTCGACGCGCGGGCATGATATTCTGCGACCGTTGGAGCATCCCCGGGGGTCGGGGCTCGGGCGGGGTCTCGGACGGACACGATCACGAAGGGCCTTCACGCATCGAGCCCGAGATCCGTCCGTGCAAACGATCCGGTCACCGCGAGATCATTCGCAGATCATTCGCATTGCGACATTCAAGGGAGGAACACCATGAAGCTCGTTTCGAGCGGACTCGTCCGCGCAGCCGTGTTCGCGGGTGCGTCGTTCGCGCTCGTGGCGCTCGTCGGTTGCGGCGGACCCGAGCGTGCCCCGCGTCAACCGGTCACGGGAGTCGATCGGCCGGCCGAGGATCGTGCGCCGAACCCGCACGACGTAGAGACGAACGAAGACCGCGAGTCCCGTACGCAAAACTGAATGTGATCGACCTCGTGACGGCCGCGCGCTCGTGACGCGGACTCGTCGAGGCAACCACCGAAACGAATTCCCCAGGGAGGACTCCCGATCATGAAGTCCATGCTCCTCGCTTTGCTCACCGGCTCGCTGCTCGCCTTTGGAAGCGTCGCGTGCAAGTCGACGCCCGAAGGCCGCATCATGGGCGATGCCGAAGAAGACTACGTCGGTTCGAAGGCGGCCGGCAGCACGACCTACGATCGCCTCATCGAAGAAGCCGTCACCAAGCTGCTCGATCGTCAGAGCGCGTCGAACCAGGGCGAGTCGATCCGCGTCGCCTACATGGGCGTCGAGAACAAGAGTGCCGAAGACCTCG
>JAUIME010000252.1 GCA_030433195.1 bacterium | reverse complement strand
CCCTCGTCCGCCTGATGCAGCAACAGTACCCGGGCGAATTCTCGGGTGCCGTGGCGATCGGCGGCATCGGCGATCTCTCCGAACATCTCGATTGGCTGCGTTACGCGCTGCTCGAGCGCTACTGGACCTTTGAAGAGCGCGCGCATTTGCTCGCGGAGCTGCATTCCGTGCAGCTCGCGCTCCGCGGCCCCGCGTTCAACCGCAACACGAACACGGTGAACCCACGCCTGCTCTCCAAGTCGCCCTCCGCAGGGGCTGGCGCTTTGGAAGACGTTCAGATCAACGTGCACGGCGACAGCGATCTCGTGCATCCGCAATTCCATCATTGGAACTACGTCGAAGCGATCGCAGCGGCCGGAAAGCAATCGGAAACGATCCACTTCTCCGTGCCGGCGGCGGGTCAGTTCGCGCCCGGCAACGACGTCGAAGGGTATTGGGGCGACTTGATCCTCGAGTGCGCGACGTGGGCTTCGACGGGAGAACCTCCGCAGTATGCAGCCGGCGAGTCGTACGGCCCTCGACACATTTCCGCGGAACGCGTCCCCGACATCGCCCACGTTCGACAGATTGACTCGACGAACACCGTCACCGGACCTCTCGAACTCACACTCTCCGGCCGCGTCGGCAACGGTTCGCACCTCGGCGGATGGAACGACACGCTACGGATCGCAAACCTCGACGGCGCCGGCGAGCCCGAATTCGTGTTCGGCGACGCCGAGGGATTCGTCCACATCTACCGCATGCGCCGAGACGGTCGCGTCGCCGAGATCTGGCGCTCGCCCGACCTCGGGGAACTGGCTTTCGCGCTCGACGTCGGCCTGCTCGGCGAATCGGGTGAGATGTCCATCCTCGTCGGCAACTACGCCGGACAGCTCTGGCGGATTCGCGGGACCGAGCCGTACCACGCCGAGCTCGTTTGGACCGACCCGCGGAACGAGCCGATCCTCGACGTCTTCATCGCCGACCTCCCGATGAGCGACGACCCCGTCGTCCTCTATCGAACCTTCGACGGCTACGTCATCGCACTCGACGGCGTGGACTTCCAGCGAATCGCCCGCAGTCCGTACCTCGGCCCGACCTACGGCCTCGGCATGGCGGTCGATGATCTCGACGACGATGGCACCGACGAGATCGCCGTCGGATTGGCGGACGGGCGCGTCGTGATGCTCAGCTCGCAAACCCTCGTCGTGCGTAGTTCGTCGCTGCCGCTCGGTTTCTCGCCGTCTTCGGTCTGGTTCGCGAACGTGTTCGGCCAACCCGTGCGCGAGGTCCTCGCGACAGGGTCGAGCGATCCGACGCGATCGAAGCAGAAGCCGACGACGTCGCTGCTCGATTCGCAACTCCGTGAGGTCAAGCGAACTCGACAGTTCACGCGCTACCAAGGCTACGAGGCGATCGACCGCGAGGGCGAAGGCGTCGACGATCTGATCCTCGGGTGCGAGGGCAGCCTCACGGTCATCGACTTCCCGTCCAAGCAAGTCGAGCAGTGGAATCACCCGAGCGCCAACGAAGGGATCAATGCCATCGCGACCGGCGACCTCGATCGCGACGGCAACCTCGAGATCGTCGTCCTCGGAGCCGACGGCTCGATCGACATCGTCGATCTCGCCACGCTGCAGACGCGCTCGCATCTTCCCGGCATCGCCGGTGGCTACGCGATGGAGATCATCACGAACGATGCCACGGCCGCGCGCGAGATCGTCGTGCCGAAACGCCCCGACGGGCTCGTGCTGATCGATACGGGTTCGATCGGAATCACGAACGAGATCAGCTCGCCCGAGTATTGGCTGCACGCCCTGCAGATCGCCGACGTCGATCGCGATGGCAAGCAGGAGTGGATCGCCGGCACCGGCGCGGGTGCTTCGAAGAGCGCCGAGTCTCTCGAGGGCTTCCTTCTCGCACTGCGTCCGGATGGCGCGGTCGATTGGACTTCGATCGACGAGTCGCTTCCGCTCGACGGCGTGAGCGGTTCGATGTGGGGGCTCGCCGTCGAGGACATCCGAAACGACGTCGAGCCGGAGATCATCGTCGGCACCAACGTGACACCCGATCACGCGCGCCCCGGATCACCGCTCGGTCACGCAACCTTGCAGGTCTTCGACGGTTCGCTGCGACAACGAGTGCAGACGCTCGAGATCGAAGCCCACGACCTCTTCGCGATCGAAGCCGGTGACGTCACCGATGACGGAAACCGTGAAGTGGTCGTCGGCGATCGCCGCGGATACGTCCACTTGGTCGCTCCCGCGGGCGAAGGCGGCGAGCTCGAAGTCATCTACACGAGCCCCGACCTCGGAGGCGCGATCGTCGGGATGGAGCTCGTCGACCTCGACGGCCAAGCGCCGCTCGAGATCCTCGTCGGCAACGACGAGGGGCGCATCGTCGTGCTGCGTTGGACCGATTCCCAGCTCACGGTCACGCAGACGAGCCCGAACCTCGGCTCTCACGTGTATGGCATCGCGAGCGCCAACCTCGTCGGTGACGCAAGGCCCGAGATCCTCGCGGGCAACGCCAACGGCGACTTCTTCGTCCTCGACTCGAACCTCTCGACGATCTTCGTCGAGAAGGGTCTCGGTGCCTTCATCGGCGCCTACGATGCCTTCGAAGTGAACGACGTCGACCGCGACCTGATCCCCGAGATCATCGTCGGAAGCAGCGGCTACGTGTACGTCTTCGAGATTCTCAACCTGTTCCGCGCGGGCGGCGGTCTGCCGGGCCAAGGCGGATCACGCCCCACCGGCTACGATCACGCGCCCCCGATCTCGAACGACTGAGCCGCAAGGCGGCTCACGCGTCCATCGGGGGATCCATCGGTCCGTGGTCCGCACGCCGCGACGGGAACCGCTTCATGACCTCGACGGGTCGAGGATCGCCGCCTCGTTTGGCGGACGCGATGCCGATCCCGTCGCTCGCTCGCTGCGCCTTCGAGTCGACGATCGCGAGACCGAGAATCGTCTTGCCGACGAGCGTACAGCTCGTGACATTGCCGATCGTCTCGCCGCGTGAATCGACGACCGGATCGCCGATCTCGAATCGACGTCCCTTCGCGCGGAATCGAATCATCTTGCGCTTGGCACGAGTCGGCGACGTCCGCAACGGACGACGACCGATGAAGAACGGCTTGTGGAACTTCACGAACTTGCCGTAGCCGGCTTCGATCGGATCGATGCCGTACTCGCCCGCGAGCTCGTGCCCGTAGAGCGGGAACCCCGCCTCCATGCGGGTCGAGTCGCGCGCCGCGAGACCCGCGGGACGGATTCCGAACGGCTCGCCCTTCTCGAGCAGCAGGTCCCACACCGCGACCGCGTGATCGGGGTGCACGAACAGCTCGTAGCCGAACGTCTCGCCCGTGTATCCCGTCCGCGACACGATCACGGGGAGGTCTCCGAAGCGAACGTCGCAGTGCGAGAAACCTCCGAGTCCGCGCACGGCGAGCGCTTGCTCGTCGTTCGCGACGAGGCTCTCGATGAGCTCGAGCGACTTCGGCCCTTGCAACGCGATGTCGAGCTTCTGCTCGGCGCCCATCGAAGGATCGCGCAGATCGAGGATCTCCGGGCGCGCGTCGACGGCTCGCTCGGGGAGGTCGCGATCGATCACCACCTCGCGCGCGGCGACCGCGCGGAGCCACGCCAACACGCGCTCGGCGTTCGAGGCGTTGACGACCACCTGGTACTCTTCGTCCGCCATGCGGTAGACGATGATGTCGTCGATCACGACGCCGTCCGCGTCGAGTAGATACGAGTACTGCGAACGGCCCGGCCGCAGCTTCGCGACGAAGTTGCTCGTCACGGTGTCGAGGAAGCGCTCGGCGTCGCGTCCCCGCACGGAGAGCACGCCCATGTGCGTCACGTCGAACAGCGCGACGGCCTCGCGGACCGCCTCGTGCTCCTCACTGACCTTCGTGTACCACAGCGGCATCTCCCAGCCGCCGAACGGCGCCATCAGGCTCGCCATGGTTCGCTCGAGGTGTCGATCGTAGATCGGCGTCCGTCGAAGCGGCTCCTCGGGGAGATCAGGAAGCTCGCTGCGGCGCTCCGGGGCCGCCGGATCCGCGGCACGGTGGAACGCGGCCTGCCCGACGAAGTACGGCTTCTCGATCGCGAATCCGCCAGGGTCGCGCTGATACGCCTCGGCTCCGGCCATCCCGATTTCGGCGCTGCCGTGCGCCTTGCGTACCTCGGCCCAACTCTCCCATCCCATCGGCACGACTCCGGCGTCCTTGCCGGATTCGAGCAACGCCGACCAAGCCTTCGAAACCGCGCTCGGATGCACGTGAACGTCGAAGCACGCGAGCGTCCCGCGATCCGGCTGCCGGAAGATCGTCGCGGTGCCGTTCTCCCAGTCGAGATCACACGACGAGCCGGGATCGAGCGCGCTCGCGCCATTCCAAACCCGCGCGAGCGTCTCCGCCGCCTTGGGTCCGACGAGCAGCAGCCGCGTTCGGCGCTCACTGCCGAGCCGCGGAATGCGCAGGTCCTCGACCGTGACGGGACCGTCGATCTTGACCGTGAGGTCGTCGGATTCGACCTCGACGTAGCCGTCCGACAGCGCGCGAAGCCACCCCACGAGCGCCTTCGTCGCGCCCGGTGCCGTCGAGAGCACGTAGTGGGTCTCGCCGGTCTCGGTGTCCGGACGACGCAACACGACCGCGTCGGCACGCACCGTGCCCGCCGAATCGAGGAAGATCGTGCGCAGGCCCTGGCCGGGCTCGAGCTTCGCGACGTCACCGGTCGACGCTTGCTGCAAGAAGTCGAGCGCCCGCTTCCCGACGACGCTCACGAGCCCGCCGTCGCACAAGTCGACGAGTGCCCCGCGCTCGGAAGCGGCCGCGATCTCGGCCGGCCCGTCGCCGTAGTCTGCCGGCACCGAGTGGACGCCGTCGGGCTCGATGCGCCCACCGAGGATCGCGTGCTCGGACGCGAGCGGGCTCATCATGCGCTCGGGCGTGTTCGAAGCGCTCGACGAATACGCGTAGAAGTCGATGGGCTCGGGCGAGTCGGAGCTCACGGATCGTACGAGCTGCTCCACCTCGCTGCGGACCTCCTCCATCACCTCGAACGGGATGCGCCCGCGCCCGCCTCGCGCACCGCCCCCGGGCTTGAACGGGCGAATCGAGCGAAGCACCCGCTCGACGAGCTCCGCGAGCTTCTCGATCTCGCGATCGCCGTAGCCTTGCTGCGTGACCCACGTCGTCCCGATCCGAATCCCGCTCGGCCGCAACGGACTCTTGTCTCCGGCGATCGAGTTCTTGTTCACCGTGATCCCGCACGCGTCGAGAATCCGCGAGACGACCTCGCCTTCGGGGAACGTCTTCTTGCCGCCCGTCGCGAGCGCCTTGAGATCGACGAGGAACAGGTGGCTCTCGGTTCCTCCGTAGGCGATCTCGATGCCGCGGTCGGCGAGACACTGCGCGAAGTGGCGACTGTTGGCGAGCACCCGCCGCTGCAGATCCCGGAACGCCTCGGTGTTCGCGATCTTGAAGGCGACTGCCTTGGCGGCGATCGTGTGCATGTGCGGTCCGCCCTGCTCGCCCGGAAACACGGCCATGTCGATCGCCTTGGCGATCTCGCGGTCCGTGCTCATGAGGATCGCGCCGCGCGGGCCGCAGAGCGTCTTGTGCGTGGTCGTCATCGTCACGTCGGCGATGCCGATCGGGCTCGGGAAGTGCCCCGTGGCCACGAGACCCGACGGATGCGAGATGTCGGCGAGCAGCAGCGCGCCCACCTCGTCGCAGATGCTACGGAACGCCATCCAGTCGATCGTCCACGGGTAGGCGCTGAAACCCGCCACCACGATCCGCGGACGGTGTTCCTTCGCGAGCGCCCGGATGCGGTCGTAGTCGAGCCGCCCCGTGGTCTCGTCGATCTCGTAGCTCACGATCTGGAAGACCTTCCCGGACCGGTTGACGGGGCTCCCGTGCGTGAGGTGCCCGCCCGTCACGAGCGACATGCCCATCACGGTGTCGTTGGGCTTGGCGAACGCCGTGTAGACCGCGTTGTTCGCGGCGGCGCCCGAGAGCGGCTGCACGTTCACACGGATGTCGTCGGCCGCGACGCGCACGGCGGCGTTCGGATCTCCGTCGGTGGCGAACAGCTCGGCCGCGCGGCGCTGCGCGAGCGCCTCGACGAAGTTCGCGTACTCGCAGCCCTTGTAATAACGCCGGTCGCCGAAGCGCCGGTAGTAGGCCAGATGGTGCTCGAACTCGTCGAGCCGATCGCTCTCGAGGCGCGTCATGCGCGTCGAGGGGAGTCCCTCGGCGTAGACGTTCGCAAACGGCGAATCGGTCGCCTCACGGACCGCCATCGGAGCGAGGCTCTCGGATGCGATCAGGTTGACCTTGCGGACTTGGCGCTCGTCCTCGAGACGCATGAGCCGCACGATGTCCGGGTCGACGTCCTGCAACCCGTGTTGGAAGAGCTCGTCGAACGTGCTCTCCGCGGCCGTTTGCGAGCGCTGGGTTCGGTCTCGAGCCGTTCTGCTCGTCGCCATGGGGTTTCGATCCTCGGGTAGGGAGAAGAATGCGCGCCCTCGGTAAGCAAGTCGATGGGGCTCGCGGGCGCCGGCGAGAAACGCAGATTCTAGTTTCTACGGGAAAGGGGCGCAGCATCGGCCGCGTGTTCGGCCGCGATCAGGACCGAGACCTCCCGGGCGGCGTCGTCGGTGCCGAGAGGCTCGAATCGCACCTGAACCCAGGTCTCGGCGGCCGATGGCGACGGCTCGGGAAGCGTGACGCTCGCCCGCAAGTCGACGACGGTCGCGAGCTCGTCGGGCTCGACGTCGCCGAGGCCGCGCGATTCGACGAAACGCGCCCGCCCCAGGTAGCGTTTGTTGAGGGCGCGGCGGAGGTCCTCGCGAATCCCCTGCTCTTCGGGCCGGGCCGCGTCTTCGAAGAGGACGGTGAGCACTCCGACGCGCGACCCGCCGGACGCCGCCGGTGACGCGAGCATGGCGTCCCCGATGCGCGCGACGGCTTCGTCGAACGTCACGGTCTCCTCGGGGCGAACCGCACGCTCGGCCCGTCGCCCCGACGAGGATTCGAGCTCGCGCATGCCTGAATCCGCGGCAGGTCGGTTCGTCGTACCGGAGGTCGAGCGGCACCCGGCACCGGCCATTCCCGCCGCGGCGATCGCGACCACGAGCAGCGCCACGAATCCGTGCGGGCGCGCTACGTCGCGCCGACTCAAGCTTCCACGCTCACAGGCGGATCCACCCAGCGCCCGTGCT
>JAUIME010000251.1 GCA_030433195.1 bacterium | reverse complement strand
GGATGGGCAATGCACCCAATGTGGCCCTCTTGCAAGTCGCCTCGCAAGCGCTCAGGAATGTGGCCGATGTGCAGGACTATCGCCTGCTGGTCGTAGCCCCCTCGCCGCAACGCAACCTCTCGGATCCCTGCATGGCCTACCGCAGTCTTCGCGAAAGTCTCGATGATCTCGAACGTCGAGGCGACCTTCGGCGCGTGTCGGTCGAAATCGATCCCGACCTCGAAATGGCCGAAATCCAACGGCGGCTCTACGAAGCCGAAGGACCGGCCGTGTTGTTCGAGCGTGTGATGGGGTCGCCGTTTCAGGCGGTGTGCAATCTTTTCGGCACGCTCGATCGCGCGCGGTTTCTGTTGCGGCATTCGCTCGAACGTGTGCGACGCATCGTGCAGGTGAAGGCCGAGCCGAGCGAGGCGTGGCGGCGACCCGGCACGATGGTGTCGGCTCCGCTCGTCGGATTGCGCTCGCTTCCGATGCGCGTTCGCCGCGGGCCCGGTCTAAAGCACACGACGACCATCGACCAGCTCCCTCAGATCCGGAGCTGGCCCGAGGACGGCGGCCCGTTCATCACGCTGCCGCAGGTCTACACCGAAGACGTCGATCGGCCCGGCCCGATGAAATCGAACGTCGGGATGTACCGCGTACAGCTCGCGGGCAACGACTACGAACCGAATCGCGAGATCGGACTGCACTACCAGATCCATCGCGGCATCGGGGTGCACCATGCGAAAGCGATCGCCAAGGGTGAACCGCTTCGTGTCAGCATCTTCGTCGGCGGACCGCCGGCACACACGCTCTCGGCCGTGATGCCGCTCCCCGAGAGTCTCACCGAGCTCTTGTTCGCGGGCATGCTGACCGGCCGCCGCTTCCGCTTCGCACGAGTCGACGGCCATGTCGTCTCGACCGACGCCGACTTCACCATCGTCGGCACGATCGATCCCCATGCGACAAAACCCGAAGGGCCGTTCGGCGACCACCTCGGCTACTACAGTCTCGCCCACGACTTCCCGGTCATGAAGGTCGAGCGCGTCTACCATCGACCCGATCCGGTGTGGCCGTTCACGGTGGTCGGCCGACCGCCGCAAGAAGACACGACCTTCGGCAAGCTCATCCACGAGATCACGGCACCGATGGTCCCCAAGGAGATCCCGGGCGTTCACGCGCTGCACGCCGTCGACGCCGCGGGGGTTCATCCGCTGCTCCTCGCGATCGGCAGCGAACGCTACGTTCCCTACGGCGAACGCATCCCGCAAGAGATCCTGACGCTCGCCAACGCGATCCTCGGCTTCGGCCAATGCTCGCTCGCCAAGTACCTCTGCATCACCGCCAAGGAAGACGCCCCCGGGCTCGACATCGAGAACATCGAAGCGTTCTTCGTCCACCTGCTCGAGCGCATCGACTGGACGCGCGACCTACACTTCCAGACGCGCACCACGATGGACACGCTCGACTACTCGGGCACGGGACTCAACAGCGGCTCGAAGGTCGTACTCGCGGCGGCCGGCGCGAAAAAGCGCGAGCTCGCGCGCGAAGTGCCACGCGACTTGCCCCTACCGCACTCGTTTACGAATCCAGCGCTCGCGCTACCCGGCGTGCTCGTGGTCGGAGCTTCGGCCGACAGCGACATCCCGAAGCTCGTCGAAGCCCTCGAGTCGGTCAACGCCGAGAAGCTCGCCGGCATTGCACTCGTCACGGTCGTCGACGACGCCGCATTTACCTCGTCGACACTTCGCAACTGGCTGTGGACGACGTTCACACGCTCGGATCCCGCCCGCGACATCCACGGCGTGCACGCCTCCATCGACGACAAGCACTGGGGCTGCCGCGGCCCCGTCGTCATCGACGCCCGCATCAAACCGCACCACGCACCGCCACTCGTCGAAGACCCGTCCATCACGCGCCGCGTCGACGATCTGGCCGCATCCGGCGGTCCGCTGCACGGACTCTTCTGAGAACAGTCGCACGGCACTCGACCCATCGATCGAACCGCCGTTGCCAGACAATCGGTGGGCGTGCCGAAACTTCGAGGGTCTCACTCGTCATGCGGCGAGCCGGATTCCGGCTTACGCCGAATCGAATCCTCGGGTGGACACACGAAGAAGAAAGGAAGATCCATGAACACACGAACCTGTATGCGTACTCTGGCGTCATTGGTCCTGTTCTGCGCGTTGGCATGCTCGGCGCGCGCCCATTCGTATCCGGCAGAGCAAGTGCTCCCGAATGCCGACGGGGTCACGCTCTCCGCGATCCTCGGCGAAACGGAGGGAGGCTTCACCGGCTATTCCGTCGCGCGGGCCGGCGACATCAACGCCGACGGTATCGAGGACTTCGTCGTGGGCTCGTACGGTATCGACCAAGCGACGGGCCGCGCGCACGTCATCTTCGGGATTCGGGGGAAATACCCGGCCGAGATGACGCTATCGTCGATCGACGGATCGAACGGCTTCGCGCTCGAGGGGATCTCGACGCTCGATGCCGCGGGGATCGTCGTCGCCGCCGCCGGTGACCTCAACGCCGATGGTATCGACGACGTCGTGATCGGCGCGAGCGCCGCGGGACCGGGTACGATCTCCGGGCCCGGCGAATGCTACGTCGTCTTCGGCCGCGCCACCGCGTTTCCGGCGACGCTGCCCCTGGCCGGTCTCGACGGATCGAACGGCTTCACGATCCGCGGCCGCGACGAGGTCGACCAATGCGGCTTCGCAACGAGCGCCGGTGACGTGAACGACGACGGGATCGACGATCTCCTCGTCTCGGCTGCCGAAGCGAATCCGGGCGGACTCGACAATGCGGGCGAAGCCTACGTCGTCTACGGGTCGGACGCCGGCTTCCCCACGCGAATCGACGTCGACACGCTCGACGGCACGAACGGCTTCGCCATTCCCGGTCTTGCGGCCGGTGACTTCCTCGGCTCCGGGATTGCAGCCGCGGGCGACGTCAATGCCGACGGGATCGACGACGTCATCCTCAACGCGCACGGCGTGAAGCCCGACGGCGTCTCGACTTCGGGAGAGACCTACGTGATCTTCGGAAACGACGCCGGGTTCGCGGCGGCGTTCGACCTCGCGTCACTCGACGGCTCGAACGGCTTCGTCGTGACGGGCCGCCCGAGCATCGACCAGATCTACGCCCCCGTCGCCTCCGGCGATTGGAACGACGACGGCATCGCCGACCTCGCCATGGGAACGACGATTCTGAACGGAGCCGGCTCGTCCGACGACGAAACCGGCGCGTACGTGATCTTCGGCAGCGACGCGGGCTTTGCCGCCTCGTTCGACGTCACAGCTCTCGACGGGACGAACGGCTTCCGCCTGAATCTTGCGAACGCGGGCGACTCCTTCGCGCTTGACGCGATCGCGACCCGCGGCGACCTCGACGATGACGGCATCGGCGATCTCGTCGTCGGTGCGCACGAAGCGAGCGGACGGAACGCCGTGTTCGCGATCTTCGGTGACGATTCGTTCGACGCCGTCGTCGATGCGTCGGACCTCGACGGGCCGGCCGGCTTCACGCTTCACGCTCGTTCGACGTCGCAGCTTTTCGGACTCGGACTCTCACTCGGGGACGTCAACGACGACGGAATCGACGACCTGCTCATCGGCGCCGCGCTCGCGCCGGGAATCGGCCAGTTCCCGGCCGGCGAAGCCTACGTGTTCTACGGCATCCCCGATTGTCGGCGTGGCACGGTCAACGCCGCGAACGGCATCATTCTGAACTCGCTGTTCGTGAACGGTTCGACCGGCGGATCCGACCGAGTCGTCGAGCTCACGACGGGTGACTTCGTCGGCATCACGATGCTTCGCCCCATCGCGGGCGGCAACGGCCGCTTCGTCGTGCATGCGGATGAAGGCGACCCGACCGCGATGCTGTCGTCGCCGCTCCCGTTCGACGTCGGCGCGATGTGTTTCCCGTTCCTGCTCTCGAAGGGTGGCTCTCCCGAGATCGTGGCGAACAACCTCGGCAAGGAAGGAGCGATCGGCGCGAGCAACTTCTACGGCGTTCCGCTTCCGAATCCCGAACGCGCTTCGACGACGTTCACGTATCCGCCACTACCGCTCGGCCTTCAGCTCACGTTCCAGGGAGTCGTTATCGATCCCGGTTCGTTCAGCAGTCGCCGCGCGAGCACCACGAACGCGGTCACGATCCGCATTATCGACTGAGCTTCAATGCACGACGCGCCCTCGCGAGAAGGCGCGTCGCGAGAGGGGGCCGAGCGACAGATTCCGCACCGGATGCTGCGTCGGCCCCCTCGATCTCACGAATGATCCTCGCTCGCCGCGGCGTTCAAGGAACGACCTCGAGCAGCACCAATCCAGGCCGCCGGTGCGCTCAGCGTGGAGGACGTTCGGAAAGGTGCCGCTCGAAAGCCTGAAGAATCCGCACGCTGCCTACCGTTTCGGATTGCCCTCGCGCTCCGAGTTCTCGTACGCCGAACCCGTCACGAAACGGCTCCTGAGCCACCGCGCGACGACATCGAGCATCTCGTCCGAGAGGTGCATCTTGCTCCACGCGTGTTCGTTCGCGCTTCGCCCGTGCTGGCGTAGAAAGAAGTGGTCCTGGTCGGGCAAGACCACGACGGCGAAATCCTCGACCGGCGCCTCGAGCAACGCGGCGATCAGTTCGGGCGCGTGCAGGCTCGGCGGAGTCTGCCGATCGGCCGCCCCGTAGAGTGCGAGCGTCGGAGCCTGCACCCCGCGTAGGTACTGCCGAACATCGCTCGACAGAAAGCCGCGGTACCACGGCGTCGTGTGGAACCGCGAGATGAAAGTCGTCTCGTCGTCGAGCCGCTCCTCGATCTGCTCGTCGGTCGCCCCTTCGGCTTCCATCTGTCGGCGAACCGCGTCCCGCCAGTCGTTCTCCGATGACTCCGTGTGGCCGACGTCGATGAGGGCGGCCATCGCCACGCGGCGGCGGCGAATCGAATCTCGATCCGTCTCGTCGCCGGGCTGCGTCCGCTGAAGCAAGAAGATCTCCCGCCCCGGGAGCGCGGGTGCCGCCAGCAGAACCATGAACGCGACCTTCCCGTCCATGGCGCTCAGTCGCGCCGCGATCATCGATCCTTCACTGTGACCGAGCAGTCCGACGCGATCCGCGTCGACCCTGGCGTGCGATCGCAAGAAACCGAGACACGCACGGACGTCGCCCACGCGACTCGTCGTATCCTGTTGCGGATACGCCACGCCTCCCGATCCTCCGGCCCCGCGCTCGTCGACGCGGAGCACCGCGAATCCCTCCGCTGACAACCGCTCGGCGATCCAGCGAAACATCGGCGCGCCGGAGATCGTCTGATCACGAACGTGGTCGCCAGACCCCGTCACCAAAACGACGCCTGGAAACGGTCCGTCTCCTCGAGGTCGACTCAGAGTTCCTGCGAGCGTGACTTTTGCATCGCGTGTCTCGATCTCCACGGCTTCGCTCACGATCTCGGCCCGCGCCGACGGAATCCGACCCACGCCAAGCCACCCGACCGCGGCAATCACCACGATCCACGTCGTCCACGCCCCGCTGCTCTTTCGTTCTTTCCTCATTCTCTTTCGATCCTCCATGGTCGCCGTAGCACGCCTGGCCACGACCGAACTCGCCTGTGCGAAAAATTTCGCACTTCAAGCCGTGCACGAAGCCAACGCGCGACGTGCATCGGGTAAGGTCGAACCGCCAATCAGCCTCGTGCGATCGCCGCCTCGACTCGCGACCTCGAGGCATCGACCGCTATCGTCTTCGCCGAACGCGAGACCGCCGCACGGACGGCCGGTGTCATCGCCTGCGATCGCACGAGCGACAGGAGTACATGCTCCTTCGCGGCGTCTGCGCTCATCGAAGCGACGCGCTGCGCAATGCGGATCGCGAGCGACTCAGGCAAGCGTACCCGACGAAACAGCGAGTCGAAGACCTTCGTGACCGCCGCATCGGCGCGAAGCCCCGAGCCGACCTCCACGAAACGAGCGACCGTCGAATCGATCGCGAAGTCCTCTATGGAGAGCGCGCGAAGCAACGCGTCTTGCTTGGCCGCGTCGGCATGGAACCACGCGGACTCTTCGACGATCCGGCGCGCATCGACGCGCCCCGCGTCGGCCTCGTGAAGCACGCGCTCGAGCCGCACGGCGTCAGGCTCATCGGGATCGCTCCCGGGTGCCGGCGCCGCGACCGACGCGACTCGCGCGACACTCACGGACATCATCGTCAGCAGCACGATTGCGAAGCCGATCAACGCGCCCGCGTTCCGCGCCCGGCGCCGCGGCCGCGCTTCGTCGGTGGCATCCGCGATCCGATACGCACGTCGCAGGAGGCCGCTCTTGGACGAAGCCATCGCCACCAAGCCCACGGACGCCACGGTCCGCGTCGAGCGCGAGACGAGCACGAGCGATTCCAGGTACGCAGACGCCCGAACTCCGCCCGCGAGCACGGCATCGTCGCAACAGCGTTCCGCCGCACGCCGCTGCCAGCGCCGCGCCACGTACAAGAACGGATTGAACCACGCAACGGCACATGCGACGTTCGCCAAGGTGTTCCAGAGGCAATCCCGTCGACGGACATGCGCCAGTTCGTGAAGAAGGATCGCTTCCAACGTCGCGGGCGGCCACGACGACCACCGCGAGGGCAACACGATCGTCGGACGCACCACACCCGAGACATGGGGGGCCGTCGCATCCTTCGACACACGCAGACGAGGCACCTTGCGAGCGCCGAGCCGCCCCGCGATTCCGACGACACGACGACGCAACCGCTCATCCGCATCAAAGGTTTCCGATCGATAGAAACGACGCAACGAGCCGTGCGCCCACGCGAGCCGCGCCAACAAGACCGCCGCGATGAGTCCCCAACCGAGGAGCATCACGACACCGAACTCGACGGTCTGCGCCTCGTGATCCGTCCCCGCATCGATCACGGGTGTCGCCCCATTTGCGACCATCGGCGACAGCGTTGCCGGGACCGGCGGCAAAACACGCTCCCCGGGCAGTGGGACCACAAAGCTCGGTCCGGCTGCAAGCGGCGCGAGCGAGACGAAGGCGCCGAGGATCACGAGCGTCCAAAGTGCGTGCCGCAGGGTCGGACTCCGTCGCGCCGCGGTCTTGCAAAGCAGCATCGCAGCGCCGAAGAGCATCCCCGCCTTCAGAACCGCAAGGCTACTCCAGACCAGTATCTCGAGCCCGTTGCCGATCGTCACGTCAGCGGCCCCGCTTCTTCGCCTTGCGGGCGAGCTCGATGATCCGGTCGAGTTCCTCGG
>JAUIME010000250.1 GCA_030433195.1 bacterium | reverse complement strand
CGTCGGGTTCGCGGGCGGCGCCGCCGACGCGTTCGCGCTGCTCGAGCGCTTCGAAGGCATGCTCGACCAATACCAGGGCAATCTGCTGAAGTCCGCGATCGAGCTCGCCAAGCTGTGGCGCACCGACCGCGCGCTGCGACCGCTGCAGTCGACGATGATCGTCGCCGACGCGACCGAGCTGCTGCTCGTATCGGGAACGGGCGACGTCATCCAGCCTGACACCGGCGTCCTCGCGATCGGCTCAGGCGGCCCGTTCGCGGCCGCCGCCGCGAGCGCGCTCATGAAGCACACCGAGCTCGACGCCTCCGACATCGTCCAACACGGGCTCTCGATCGCGGCCGACATCTGCATCTACACGAATCACGACATCCACATCGAGGTGCTGTCTTGAACCTGACGCCCAAGCAAATCGTCGCGCATCTCGACACCTACATCGTCGGACAGCGCGAAGCGAAGAAGGCCGTCGCGATCGCGATCCGCAACCGCTGGCGGCGGCAGCAGCTCCCCGAGGAGATGCGCAAGGAGATCACGCCGAAGAACATCGTCATGATGGGCCCGACCGGTGTCGGCAAGACCGAGATCGCGCGGCGCCTGGCGACGTTGATCCGCGCGCCGTTCCTCAAGGTCGAGGCGACGAAGTACACCGAAGTCGGCTACCACGGACGCGACGTCGAATCGATCATCCGCGACCTCACCGAGTTCTCGGTCAATCTCGTCAAGGGCGAACACCTCGAGGCCGTGCAGCCGCGCGCCGAGGAGATGGCCGAAGAGCGGCTGCTCGACGTGCTGCTTCCGAAGCCCTCGTCAACGCCGTATCGCCCCGTCACGGTCGGCGGATCCGATCCGTCCGAATCCGAGGCGAGCGGCGAGGACGACGATTCGTTCGAGCGCACGCGCGAGAAGCTGCGCAAGAAGCTCCAGGCCGGCGACCTCGACGAACGCATGATCGAGCTCGATCTTCCCGAGTCGGGTACGCAGTTCCTCGACATCTTCTCGTCGAGCGGCATCGAGCAGATGGGTATCGACCTGAAGAGCATGCTCGGCCAGCGCGCGCCCGGCCGCACCAAAACGCGCAAGCTCAAGGTGAGCGAAGCACGCTCGCTGCTGCGACAGCAAGAAGCCGAGAAGCTGCTCGACCAAGAGAAGATGCACCGAGAAGCCATCGAGCGCGTCGAGGACTCCGGCCTCGTCTTCATCGACGAGATCGACAAGATCGCGTTCCAGGGTTCGAAGTCGGGTCCCGACATCTCCCGCGAAGGCGTCCAGCGCGATCTGCTGCCGATCGTCGAGGGATCGAACGTCGTGACGCGCTACGGGGTCGTCGACACCAGCCACATCCTGTTCGTGGCGGCCGGCGCGTTCCATACGGCTGCGGTCTCCGATCTCATCCCCGAACTGCAGGGACGCTTCCCGATCCGAGTCGAACTCGAGCCACTCGGCGCGGACGAGTTCCGGCGCATCCTCTCCGAACCGAACAACGCGCTCACCAAGCAGTACCACGCACTGCTCGGCGCGGAGGGAGTCACGATCGACTTCACCGACGATGGCATCGACGAGATCGCTTCGATCGCGCAGGAGTGCAACGAGAAGACGCAAGACATCGGGGCGCGACGTCTCATGACGGTCATGGAGAAGATGCTCGAAGAGGCGGCGTTCGAGGGCGCCGACGGTCCGCGATCGATCCGCATCGACCGCGAGTACGTACGCGGCCGCTTGGCCGACATCGTGCAAGACGAAGACCTCGCGCGCTACGTGCTCTGAGGCATTCGGTGCTCTGAGGCATCCGATCGGCGCGGCGGATCGTCTACGTCGCGTCGGGCTCGTCCGCTTCCGCAGGTGACGGCGCGGGCTGCGGCGGCGCGGGCTCGGGCCCGCCGCGCGCCGCGTCGACCTCGTCGGCGAGTTCGGAGCGCTGCGACTCGAGGCGCAACAACGTCGCATGCCGTTCGGCGAGCGCGGCGCGTTGGATCTCGAGCTCTTTCTCGAGCGCCGCGATCTCGCCGCGGACCGCGTCGATGCGCGCCTTGCGCTTTTCTTGCTCGCCACGCTCGCGGTCGAGCTCGGCCTGAAGCTCCGTGGTCTTCGTCTTCTCGGCCTGGATCTGATCCTGTACGCCCTTCGAAGCCGCTTGCGCCGTCGTGAGGTTCTCGCGCAAGCCGGGAAGCTTCTCCTCCTCGGTGCGGCGTCGCTCACGAAGTTTGCTGACCGCGGCCTTCGTCTCCTCGATCTTCTGTCCGAGCCACGCCGCGCGGCGCCGCTGCGTACGCAGCTCCCCTTCGAGCCGGGCAAGCTGGCGGAGTTCGTTCTCGCGGTCGATGACGCGCATGCGCTCCTCGAGCGTCGACGGCTCGTCCGGGAGCGCGCACGCCGGGACGAAGCACGCGGCGAACAAGATCACGAGGCGGGACGTAAGGCGAGCCCCTGCCCGACGCGACGCGGCGTCGACGGGCCCGGGCGCGCCCCGCGAATCGAGAACGTCGGCGCGAGGTGTCGGGGCTGCCGATCGGGGCGGAGTGCGATACGGATCTTGGTGCGGCTGCATACGAGGATTATCGGCAGACTCGCGCGCGTGAGCAAGGCGAATGTTGCGGCTGATCGGCGGCGAGTGCTACGATCCCGCGCCTTTCGCGGGTTCCCCGTTTGTCGGGCCCGCATCGACGACCCGCCACGACACGCGCGGATCGTCCGCCCCCGAACTCGAACCCCACGAATCCGACGAGGACACCAATGGAAACGACGCTGCTCATCTTCAAGCCCGACGCCGTGAAGCGCCGTCTGCTCGGTCGCATCATCCAACGCCTCGAGGACCGCGGCTTCAAGATCCGAGGCCTCAAGATGACGCAGATCTCGAAAGAGCTCGCCGAGCGTCACTACGGGGCCCACAAGGACAAGCCGTTCTACCCCGGTCTCATCCAGTACATCACGTCGTCGCCGGTCGTGATCTGCGCCGTCGCCGGGCCGCGCGCCGTCGAGGTGTGCCGCAAGATGATGGGCGCGACCTTCGGCTGGAAGGCCGAATCGGGCACCATCCGCGGCGACTTCGGAATCAGCAACAGCTTCAACCTCATCCACGGCTCGGACTCGACCGACAGCGCCAAGCACGAGCTCGGTCTGTTCTTCGAGGACGGCGAGCTGCAAGACTACGACATGCCGGACGACGCCTGGGTGTTCGATCCGGCCGAAGACAAGTAGGACGGACCGAGCGGCACACCTGCCGCAAGGCCTTCCAGCGAGGTCGCCTTGCCCCTCACCGCGGCCGAGATTCGTGACGTGCTCGACGAGATCCGCGAGGATCTCGTCGGCGCGCACCTCCAGAAGATCACGCAGCCACGCCCTGATCGCGTGTGCTTGCGTTTGCGGCGTCCCGGCACGACGCAGCATCTGCTGCTCGTCGCCTCGCCCGAATTCTCGCGTCTGCACCTCATCGACGCCGCACCTCCCTCGCCATCCTCGGCCCCCGAGTTCTGCATGGCATTGCGCAAGTACCTCGGCGGCGCCCGTCTTTCGGCAATGGAGCAATCCGAGGGGGACCGCCGCGTGAGTCTGCTCTTCACGCGCGGCCCGTCCGGCAGCGACGCGGTTCGCCTCGAAGCGGAGCTGTTCGGGCGCGGCGCCAACCTCGTTGCCGTCGACGACGACGGGATCGTCCGAGCCGTGCTTCATCCTCGACCACACGGCGCGCGTCCGCTCGTTCCAGGCGCGCCCTACCCCGCGCCCGACACGCCGCGCCCGGCTACCGGCGACGCGCAACACGATCCCTATGCCGCCCCGCCGGCCGCACGAACCGCCGAAGACGAAGGCGCACCGGACCCCGCCGACGACACCGACAGCGACGACGCCCGGTCCCGAGAGGCCTTCGCGGAGTCATTCCCGATCAGCGCGCGGCTCGCCGCGACGTCTGCGACCGCCGAAGCCGAACATGTCCTCGAGACCGAACGTCGTACGCTCGCCGGCCGGGTCAAGCGCGCGCGCAAGAAACTCGCCTCGCGTAGCGAGAAGATCGAGCGCGAGCGCCGCGGCCTGGGATCCGCCGCGGAGTACGAGCGGCTCGGTCAACTGCTGCAGTCGAACCTCGGACCGCTCGGCGACCCGAATCGACGTGGGCTCGAGCACGTCGAGGTCACGGACTGGTACGCGGAGGGAACGCCCACGGTGCGCATCCCGCTGCGTCCGAAGCAGACCTTGATCGAGAACATGGAGGCGTTCTTTCGCCGGTCCCGCAAGGCCGATCGCGCCGCGGAGCGCATCGCCGAGCATCGCGCTTGGATCGATCGCGAACTCGCCGCGCTCGACGCGGTCGAGCGAGCGCTCGCCGACGCCACGTCACCCGAAGACCTCGACGAGCCGCGCGAGGCGCTGCGACGTCACACCGGCTCGACGCGGTCCGCCCGCCGCGCCGACGCGACGGCCCCCGGATCCGGCGGCGGCCCGCGGCGCTTCGTCTCGAAGGACGGGGTCGAACTTCTCGTCGGCCGCAACGCGCGCGACAACGACGCGCTCACGTTCCGCATCGCTCGCGGCAACGATCTGTGGTTTCACGTTCGGGATTACCCGGGATCTCACGTCGTCGCGCGCACCGAGAAGGGGCAGCCCCTGCCGCGCGAAACGCTCCTCGACGCGGCCGTCCTCGCGATGCACTTCAGCGAAGCCCGGGACCACGCCACCGCCACGATCCAATACACGCATCGCAAGCACCTGCGCAAGCCGCGCGGCGCGGCGCCCGGTCAAGTCCTCATCGCCGCGCCCAAGACGGTCTTCCTGCGCCCCGATCCTCCGCGCCTCGAGCGCCTTCTCGGCGCTTCGGGCCCCTTCTCGACCGAGACCCCGCGCCCCTGAGCCCCGCTTGATTCCGGGCCGGAAGCCGCGTATCCTACGAGGCTTCGGACCATGGAGATGGTGAGGTCGACTCAGGACGGGAACCCGAACTCATGCGCGAATACACTCGAGGCATCCGCGGCGTGGCCGCAGTGGCGTTGTTGATCGTCGGCTGGGCGTGCGCCGGCTGCTCCGGTCTCAGCAAGCAAGAGCAAGACCAGTTCGACATCTACATGCGCAATGGCCAGCGCTACTACGACGGCGGGCGCTACGAGCAAGCCGAGCAGCAAATCCGCCAGGCGCTCGAGATCAAGGAAGACGACAAGAAGACGCGTCTCATGCTCGCGTGGACGCTGCTTCAACTCGGAAGCCCGCAGCAGCTGCGCGAAGCCAACGAAGAGTTCGAGTCGCTCGTTCGCAAGCACGACGACGACTACCGCGTACGTCTCGGCTACGGGACCACGCAGTACAAGATCGCGCTCTTGCGCGCCAAGCAGATTCCCGTGCTGGAGAGGCGCGGCGACATCGAGCTGCTCGAACGCGCGCAGAAAGAACACGACGACGCTCTCGAGGTCGCGAAGTCGGAGTTCGAAACCGTCCTCGAGCTGAATCCGGACGACCCCTCGGCGCTCTCGAATCTCGGCCAGGTCCTCGCCCTCGAAGGCGACGCGGACGGAGCCGTCGCGCTGTTCGAGCGATTCCTCGGGCTCGCCGAAAAGACGCGCCGCTACCTCGAAGGACAGAAGCGCTCGCGCGTCATCACCGCCGACCAGCTCGAGATCCTCAACGCCAAGATCGACCGCAACATCCGCCGCGAAGTCACGGTCCGCGACCTCGTCGCCAACATCTACTTCGACCAGGGCCGCCCGGAAGCGGCGATCGACCAGCTCACGCGCATCCTCGCGCTCGAGCCGAACTGGATCGACACGTATCTGCAGCGCGCACGATGCTGGAGTCGGCTCGCTGAATACGACAAGGCGGTCGACGACGTCGAGACGTTCCTGCGCAAGACGGATCGCGGTTTCGAGGATCCGGTCGTGAAACGCGCGAACGAGCTCCTCAAGGAGTTCGTGGCGAAGCTGTGATGACTGTCCGAAGCGGACACGACGGCCAGCCGAGCGACGAGACGGCCGAACGCCGGTTCCGCTTCGGCGCCGACCGTCGCGTCAAGCGTCAAGGCGATTTCGATCGCGCATTCGGGAGCGGCGTGCGGCAGCGCGGACGAGGCTTCCTGCTCGTAGTCATCGCGAACGAACGCGCGACGACGCGCCTCGGAATCTCCGTCGGACGGCGCTACGGGAATGCGGTCGAACGCAACCGGATCAAGCGACGACTGCGCGAAGCGTTCCGGCTCGAACAGTGGGGCCTGCCGACCGGTTTCGATGCGATCGTCGTGCCTCGGCGCGAATTGCGCGGGGTTCCGGTCGAGACGCTACGCGTGCGCCTCCTGCACGCGCTTCGAGACGCGAAACGGGCCATCGCTCGCAAGGCAGCGGCGGAAGCGCCGCAACGATGAAGTACCTCGCACGATGAAGAACCCTCTCGCCTGGATCCTGATCGGGGTCGTGAAGATCTACCAGATCTTCATCTCGCCGCTGAAGCCGCCGCTTTGCCGCTTCCGGCCGACGTGCTCCGAATACCTCGTCCAGGCGATTCGCTTGAAGGGACTCGTGCGCGGGTCGTGGATGGCGATCCGTCGCATCGCACGTTGCCACCCGTTCTGCGAGGGAGGCTTCGACCCGGTCATTCCGGAAGGACGCCGGTCGGATCCGACCGAAGCGCGCGATCGCTCGACGAGAACCGCGAGCGAGTGAGGGTAGATCGCGCGCGACCCGCCTGGGCGAGTCGCGCGCGCATTCGATTCTTCGAACGCCAAACCTTCGAACAGCAGTGCCTTCGAACAGCAGAGCCTCGCGATCCTCGGATCGCGGGCGGCGCCTAGCGCGGCGCGCCCGGCATCTGGTTGCCGCCACCCGTCGGGAAGCCCTGCCCCGACAGCTTGATCTTCTGCAGCCATTGCTGGTTGCGGAAGTTCTCCATCTGGCTCGCACGCTGGATCTGCGTGAAGAGCCGACGCTGAAGATAGTCGTCGTAGTCCGACTCGGGCATCTCGGCGGGATCGGGCTCGCCCTTCTTTACCATGCGCACCACGTACCCGACGTGGTTCTCCCGGTCGTAGAACGAGTTGCCCTGAACGTCGCCTTCGTCCAGCGTTCCGGTCATGGCGTAGGACAGCAGGAACCTCGCGGCCGGATCCTCGATCTCGTCGACCTCGGGCGAACCGCGCTGGACCATCTTCTGCGGACCGACTCGCTTCACTTCGAGCGTGTCGTCCTGCTCGACGAGCGCGTCGAACGCTTCGCTCATCCGTTCCGACTTCTGTTGATCGAGCTGCGCCTGAGCGACCTGCTCGG
>JAUIME010000984.1 GCA_030433195.1 bacterium | reverse complement strand
TGTCGCTCGTCGCGTCGCCGTGCACGGGGCCGTCCGGCTTCACGCGCCCGGCGATCTTGTCGAGGGCTTCGTAGATACTGTTCTGCGTCTGCTGGATGCTCTTCTCGCGAAGGGCCTCGAGGTGCGGTACGGCGTCCTTCGCGGCCGAGCCCATTTCGCCGAGTGCATAAATCGCGCGTTCGGTCGCGAAGAGTTCCTCCTTCGGAAGCTCGAGCGCTTCGAGGAAGATCGCGTAGCTCGGCTCGCGCTCGCCACGGATCCACCACACCGCGAGTGCGGCCGAAACGCGTTCGTAGGGGCTCTCGGCTTCGAGCAGTTTCTCGAGCGACGGGAGTGCCTTCTCGGCGGCTTTGCCCATCTTGCCGATGGCGAGGATCGCGGCGCCGCGCGAGAGAAACGCGCCCGGAGTTCCGGCCGATCCCTTGCCGCGGCCGCCGGGTTTCCAATCGTCCTTGACGCGCTTCAGCAACGACAAGAGAGGCGGCAGCGCCCAAGCCGCGTCGGGACCGACTTCGCCGACCGCGTAGAGAATGTTGCTGTGCTGGATGCCCTGAGTCTTCTTCAGAAGGTCGTCGAACGACTTGACGCCGCGCTTGCCCATCGCGCCGTACGTCTCGATGATCCCCGTCTTGACGCGGATGTCGGCTTGCCCGACGAGGGTCCGTTCGAGGCGTTCGAGGACGGCGCGCTTGCGGTTCTTGGCGAGCTTCTCGATCGCGGCGGAGCGTGTCGTCTCGTCTTCGGACGCGAGGTCTTGCAGCAGGTCGTCGACGATGTCGGCGCGTGACGCCGGACCGAGGGCGACGATCGAAACGAAAGGGATCGCGACGACGACGAGGCGCGCGAGGACGAGCGGCAGAGAGCTCAGCGATGACGAGCGGTGCATGGGAAATCCTCCTCGAGAGGAGGCGATCATAGCATGGGGGTCGCGCGCGGTGCCGGCTTCGGATCGAGGCTCATGAAAAACTCGTGGATGCGAAGGTCGTCGGTGAGTTCGGGGTGGAAGGTCGCCGCGAGGATCGCGTCGCGACCGACGAGGACGGGTTCGCCGTCGTGCGTTGCGAGGGTGCGGACGCCTTCTCCGATGCGGCGGAACTTCGGCGCGCGGATGAACACCGCGTGGAAGTGATTCGGCGTGTCGTCGGAGTCGGCGGCGTCGTCGTTCGGCCTGCCGAAGACGTCGGCGTCGAGATCGATGTCGCTTCGGAACGACTCGCCTTGGCGGCCGTAGGCGTTGCGTTCGACGTCGACGTCGAGAAGCTCCATGCGAGGCGGTCGCTCGTTCGATGCGGCGCCGACGAGGATCGCGCCCGCGCACGTGCCGAAGATCGCGAGCGAGCCTGCGCGCGCACGCTCG
>JAUIME010000249.1 GCA_030433195.1 bacterium | reverse complement strand
TTCCGCTCGTCGCCGGCGACTGGACGATTCGGGCGGACACGTCGTGTTGCGGATCATGGACGCCGTGCGTCATCCACTGTGCAATGGCGCAGCGACGCAAGAGCTCGGGCGTGAGCAAGTCGAGCGACGCCCGCTCCTCCAGGAGCAGCTCCCACGGTCGTTGCGGCGAGATTGCCAGCACCTCGTGGGCTTCGTCTCGTGAGATGGGCAATGGCTCGAGTCCGGGCGCCAGTGCGCGCGCGTCTTCCCCGGGTCGAGGTGATGCGATCAGCACTCCGGCCAGTCGGACGTCGTTGCCGACGTCGCGGCCGACGTCACGCCGATCGCGCCGCTGCACGAGTGACGCTGCGACCGGAAGCGAAGGTAGGTAGCGAACCGTCTTCGCGAGGCCAAGGGCAGTTCCGCGATCGTCGACGAGGCATTCGAAGGGGATGTACCCCATCAAGTCGGATCCCGCGATCGCGACTCCTTCCCATGACTCGAGGCGGCTTCGGATCGAGGCGGGAACGACTTGGTCGAACAGGGTGTGCAAGGACTCGTCGAGGATCGCTCGCCTCCGCTCACGATCCGGCTTCGGCAACGAGTAGGGCGATCGTAGCAGCTCGGCGAGCATGCGAAGGCGTACGGTCTCGACTTCGAATCGCGGCGCCGTGTACGCGTGCTCGATCCCTTTGCGGTCGACGACGAACAGATGCCACTCCTGCGGTGTCGGAAGATAGACGAAGAGTCCCTCGTTCTCGTCGAGCAGACGTTCTGGAATGACGTCTGCGTCGAGCAGCGGCGATTCGAGCTCTCGGGCGAGGGTCCCGGCGCTGGTTGCCTTCACGACGTACATGAGCGCTCGACCACGCCCCGAGTCGTCAGGCTCCAGCAGGATCGACGTGCGAACGAGCGCATTGAGGAGGCGCCGAGCACGACTCGATCGGAGGAATCCGCTTCCACTTGGCGAGAGTTCTTGAGACATCCAGTCCTCGTGAAGCTCGGAGAACACGTGTTCGGCTTGTTCACGAATCTCCACGAGAGCGTCGCGATCCTCGGCGCGAAGACCACGATCGGCCGAAGAGTGCTCGGCGAACGCGATGCGGACATCGGCATCGAACGCGATCGCCAACGCGCGCTCCTTCAACGCGAGTTCTTCTCGTTCGAAGTTCTCGTCGAATCGCGCGAGTTCCAGGCGGGCGTCGTCGCGACGACCCTCCGACAGAGCGATGCGAACGAGTTGGAGGTGAGCCTCGAGGCGATCGCCGCGAAGGGCCTCGTCGATCGTCAGGACTTCGCGCAGAGCCGTTCCGGCGAGCTTTTCCCTCGAGGGATCCTCCTCCTCGAGCCGGATGCGCGCGAGGCCGATTCGAGCGAGGAGGGCCGCGCGATGTTGGGGGCTTCGATCCCCGAGCCATTCCAGTGCCGTACTTGCGGAGCGTTCGGCGCCGCTCCAATCAGAGAGCGCGAACTGAATGTCGATGCGCCGAACGTGCGCCCACGCGAGTTTGTCGACGGGCTCTACACCGTTGGCTTGCTCGACGAGTTCTTGTAACGCCTCCCAGTAACGCGTCCATGTCTCGAGAGCTGCGCTCGGTAGTCCTTGGGCTGAGAACGTTTCACAACGGTCCCCGAGAATTTGCACCCTGGCCTTCTGAGGATCCTTGGCTAGGTCGATCGCTGCTTCGGCTTGCGTCAGGTACGAGTGTGCCGCGTCGAATTCACGGAGCTCTCGAGCGCTGATCCCGAGCGTCGAGTAGACGTAGGGAAGTCGCTCGCAATCTGCGTCCATGTCCTCGATGAGCCAATCGAGGACTTCGCGAGACTCGGCGAAACGCAGCAGCCGACGCAGGTAGTAGGCATAGTTCTCGGCGACGCTCCATCGCGCTCGTTCGTCGTCGATGAGATTTCGATGCTCGTAGGCGTTTCCGAAGTGGTCGACACGCTCGGCGTGAGTCCGGCTTTCTTCTGCGAGCCTACGTTCGATCCAGAAGGAGGCGCGAAGGGCGTCTTCGTCGCCCGCATCGACTTTCTTGCGGATCGATGCATCGAAGGCTCGGAGGTCGTCGACGTCGGCTTTTCCGGCCTTGCACGCGGCCCTCAGTTGCTCGGCTCGTTGAGCGAGCGTCGGCTCGGAATCCGGCGTCGACTCGGCATCGACCGCGGTTCGATCTTGGCGCGGGGCACCGATGGCATAGATCGCGAAGAACGGGAGGACGATCGTCAGCGCGACCGCGAGGCGGAGACCGATGCGGAACGCACCGGTGCAACATCGATCCGGCTTCTCGTGACCACCCAGTCGATTTGCGTCGGCCATGTCTCTCGTTCCTCCTGGCTGGGTTGCCAAACCGAATCGTCGAGGGGTTCGGAAGTCGCCAGTGGCGTGACTCGTTCTCCCTCGGGGTAGACTTCCACGACGTACTTGTCCCCGATTCGCGGTCCGTCGGGGTCGTGCCAGCGAAACGTCTCGAAGGTCTCGACCGTACCGATCGGTGAGACTGCCCGCAGTTCGCCCGTAACGTCCATGTAGGGGCCGTCGGGGATAATGTCGGTGCTCGATCCGCGGCGTGAGCGCAGTTCGGATTCGATCACGAGGATGCCGGAAACGGCGATCACGAGCGCCGCGGCCATGAGGATGAAGCGCCCGATGCGTCGGTCGGAGCGTTGCGTCGCCCGTTCGAGTGCGTGTCGTACGGCGCGTTCGCCGCCGACGCCTCTCAACTCGTCGGCTCGCCGCAAGACGTCGGTCTCGAGCTTCGCCGCCGTTTCGAGTCGCTCGGTGACCGACTGCAAGCTCGCGAGATCCTCGCGGAATGCAGCATTCTCGGCTGCGACCGCTTGCACGTCCGCGTCGTCGATGGCGCGTTCGCCGAGCGCCACCTCGCGCAGGAGTCGATCGCGGTCGCGATCCGGTGGCCCTTGTGTACTCATGCTTCCTTCCCCCTCGTGCTCGAAGCCGATTCTCCCGGACTCCCGTTCTTCGGGCGGCTCTTCCGATCCGGGGCGAATCTCTGCCGCAGAACGTCAATGCCGCGATAGTAGTAGGTCTTGGCCGAGTTCGGTGAGAGCTCGAGCCGCGCACCGATGTCTCGAAACGTCAGCCCCTGGTGGTGCTTCATCCGCAGAATGACGGGCATGGGAGGTTCGAGCGTTTCGACGGCGCGTTCGATCTCTTCGACCTCGGCCAGGTCGGGACGCGCGGGAGCTTCGATCGACGCGCGTAGGCCGTCGTCATCTTCAGCCGCGGGGCGCTCGCGGCGATACTTGCGATACGCATTCATGTACTCGAGGTACGCGATCCGGTACACCCAACTCTCGAGTCGCGCGCGGCCTTCGAACGTATGGAGCTTCTTCCAAGCGACGAGCGCCGTGTTTTGGGCGAGGTCTTCGATCTCCGTGCGCGGCAACGAGACGGCCGCCCGTTCGTTGATCGCGTGAAGGATGCGCACGACACAGTCCATGCGCTCGACGAGCGTACCGATCGCGCCGCGATCCCGATCGAGCGCGGCGCGTACCAATCGGTAGTCTTCGGCGTGGGCATCTCCATCGGGATCCGGTCGAGATGAATCACAGATTCGTGGGGGTGAAGTCGACATGACGTGGGGTTCGCACTCGATCGAAACGCGGGGAAGAACGGCGCCGATTCCGCATTGTATCGGAGGTCGATACGGTCAACAACCGATGCAATAAAGTCGTTAAAGTGCAGAACCGAGCTGCTTCGATCGAACGCGAACGGGGTTGTCGTCAGGCTCCCACGGGAGTAGGCGTTGTCTCGTCTTCGGCCTCGTATTCGCGAGGAACGACCGGAACGTTTCGCGTGGCGATGCGAAGCGTGACGTAGCCCGCGATCCCCGAGAGGATCGAACCGAGCAAGATCCCGATACGGTCGTCGATGAGATCGGAACCGCCTTGCTCGAACGCGAGCGATCCGATGAACAGGCTCATCGTGAAACCGATGCCGCACAAGAACGAAACGCCGATGAGCATGGGCCACGTGACGCCCTCCGGGAGTCGCGCGACACGACCGCGAATGGCGAGGAAGCTCACGCCGAGGATGCCGAGCGGCTTGCCGACCAGGAGCCCCGCGGCGATGCCGAATGGAACGCCGCGCAACGCATCGCTCGGGGCCAGTCCGGCGAGGGAGACTCCGGCGTTGGCGAACGCGAATGCCGGGAGGATCCCGTACGCGACGGCGCCGTGGAGATCATGCTCGAGCTCGCGAAGCGGAGAGCAGCCGCCCTCACGCTTCGAATTGAGCGGTACGAAGAACGCCAGCACGACGCCCGCAAGGGTCGCATGGACACCCGACTTGAGCACGAGCGCCCAGAGGATCACCCCGAGCAGCAGGTAGGGTGCTTTCTTCGAGACGCCGGCGCGGTTGAGAACGAAGAGAGCCAAGAGAACCGGTATGGTGAGTGCGAGCGCGGTCGTTCCGAGGTCGCTCGTGTAGAAGCCCGCGATGATCACGATCGCGCCGACGTCGTCGATGGTGGCGAGCGAGACGAGGAACACCTTGAGCGCCACCGGGACACGCTTTCCGAGTACGGCGAGCACGCCGAGGCTGAACGCGATGTCGGTCGCGGCCGGAATTGCCCAGCCTTTCATCGCGACAGGGTCGTCGCGGTTCACGATCGTGTAGACGAGTGCAGGTCCGGCGATGCCACCGACGGCCGCGAGCAGCGGCAAGACCGCGTGCTCGAGCTTCGAGAGTTTTCCGGCCACGAGCTCACGTTTGAGTTCGAGCCCCACGAGCAGGAAGAAGACGGCCATGAGACCGTCGTTGATCCATAGCAGGAGCGGCTTCGCGATCGCGAACGCGCCGATGCGGACTTCGACGGGCGTGCCGAGAAGCGACTCGTAGAGACGGGACGCCGGCGAGTTTGCCGCGACCATGGCGAGGATCGCGGCGAGGAACAGCAACGCGCCGGTTGCCACCTCGCCGCGGAAGTGTCGGAGAAAGCGCTTCATCGATTCGTGTTCAGCTCCCGTGAGCGCTCGACGACTCTTGTTCGCCGAGCCAGAAACCAGAGGGGGTGGCCCTGCGATCGTCTCGCACCCGTCGCGCGTCGATGCGTCGCTCGAGATCTCGACGGATCTTCCGAAGGAGACGGCGTGCGGCGCGGTCGAGCGCCGTCGGGGCGTCGACGTCACGCGCTTCGACGATCATCGTCGGGCCGTACGTGAGGTGCGCCTCGATCTGGCATCGATGATCGACACCGCCCTTGGGCCCGTTCTCGTCTTCGAGCCGGACCTGGACGCTACGGACTCGATCCGAAAAGCGGGAGAGGATGGAGTCGATGCGCTTTTCCAGGCGCGCGCGTGTCTCGGAGTCGAGCGAGAAGCTGATGGCGTTGAGCGTGATGTTCATGACCGTTGCCTCCTCTTCTGAATCGCCTCGGGATGCTGTCTATCAACTCTTGACAGCCTTTCGGCCGCCGTCGTCGATCGTTCATGGAGAAGAGTAGACTCTGGACGGGGGCGCGAAAAGTAGAATGGTCACGAAATATGCATAGATTTTCTCTATGGATAGGAGGGCGTCGTGCGGCAACCGAATTACCGTCATTTGATGTACTTCTGGACGGTGGCTCGCGAGGGGACAGTGCGGGAAGCGAGCGAGGTTCTGCACTTGGCGCAGCCGACGTTGTCCGCTCAGATCCGCAAACTCGAGCGCGATCTCGGCACGCCCCTGTTTCGCAAGTCGGGTCGCTACCTGGCGCTCACCGAGTCGGGACGCACCGTCTATCGCTATGCCGAGGAGATCTTCTCGCTCGGCGCCGACATGATCGCGGATCTCGAGGGTGAGGGCACGCGTTCTGTCGACGAACTCCATGTCGGGGTTGCGGATGCCGTGCCCAAGCTCATCGCGCTCGAACTCGTGAAGCCGTCGCTGACACTCGAGCCGCCCGTACAGTTGCACTGCGTCGAAGGGAAGCCGGCCGATCTGCTCGCGCAGTTGTCCGTGCATCAGCTCGATGTCGTCTTGTCCGACGTACCGATCGGCCCCGACGTCAACGTGCGTGCGTACAACCACGTGCTCGGGGCATCGACCGTGACGGCCTTCGCGACGGCCGTCGAAGCGCGCCGTCTGCGCCGTCGGTTTCCCACGTCACTCGATGGTGCGCCGGTCTTGTTGCCGACGGCGGCTGCGAGTCTGCGCCGATCGCTCGACCGTTGGTTCGAGCGCGAATCGATCCGGCCGCGCATCCAAGCGGAGTTCGACGACAGCGCGTTGCTCAAGGTGTTCGCCGGTACGGGCGCAGGCGTGTTCTTCGCGTCTACCGCGATTCGTCGCGACATCGAGCGGCAGCATCAGGTTCGCGCGATCGGCGAGATCGAGAGCGTCCGCGAGACGTTCTACGCGATCTCGGTCGAGCGTCGGGTCAAGCATCCCGCGGTGCTCGCGATCGCCGATACGGCGCGCGAACGCCTGTTCTCGGACGACTGACGTGCCTCGCGGGCTACGGCGCTCGGAAAAGGCGTCACGCGTTCCGCTTCGCCATCTCGCGGATCCACACGGGGGCGTAGGGCGGTGTGCACCCCTTCGCGGTCGGCCAATCCTGGTAGAGGCCGATCGACTCGCCGATGGCGATAGCACGCTCGCGGTGGTCGGCATGGTGGATGCCGATCGCGCCGAGCGTGAAGTTCATCGTCCATTGGACCTCGGGCTTCGCGTCGGGCATTTCTCGCTCGATACGATCGAGCAGCGCTGAGAGATCGAGTCCATCCGCATCCTTGTTGACGCGGCTCGCGGTCAGTTGCCAGCCGCTGCGGGCCGCCCACACGTTCGCGTCGTTCATCCATCGTTCCCGAAGGGACTCGCGATCGGGGTGTTTCGCCACGACGTACGAGTTCATCCAGTCGGCGACCTGTCCGTAGGTCGTTGTATGCGTGAGGCGTTCGAGTTCGTCGGTCGAGAGTGCCCGCGGCTTCATGACGAGCGTCGCGAGGAGTTGCGCTTCGACGTTTCCAGTGGCCCAAAGCTCGAGAGCGAGTTCGTGGTCGGTTTTGATGGTCTTGGCGAGCGCGCGGATGTCACCGAGCTTCACGCCGAACTGGTTGTCCGGAGCGCCGTACTTCGTGTTGTGTTTGTGTCGGGCCTTGTCGCCGCACGATTCGAGATGGGCGAGGATCTCTTCGACGGTCATGGCGCTCGCTTCTTTGCTCATGGGTTCTTCCGGGTGTCGATGAGGACGTCCCGTGACGCACGGTCACGATGACGCAGTTTCTTGCGTGATCTGGACGAGGTTGCCGCAGGTGTCGTCGAACACGGCGGTGATCACGGTCCCGAGGTCGGTCGGCGGTTGT
>JAUIME010000248.1 GCA_030433195.1 bacterium | reverse complement strand
GGCGAAGGCTGCCGCGATCGTGAACGGGATCGTCGCGAGGGTCGTGGTCATGAGTCGAGTCGACCGGGCTTCGCCGAGGGCGGTGAGCCCCCGGCGAAGCGCCGGCTCCGGTCGTAAAGGAACTTCAGCGATCTTCAGGGTTATCGGACGATTCCGATGAGCTCCTGGAGAATCGTGTCGGTCGTGGTGATCACCCGCGAGTTCACCTGGAAGCCTCGCTGGGCGATGATCAGGTTGACGAATTCCTGCGAGGTGTCGACGTTGCTGACCTCGAGGACGCCGCTACGGATCACGCCGCGTCCGCCTTCACCCGGGATCCCCGAGTTGGGCTCGCCCGAGTTCGCCGATCGCGTGAAGAGGTTGTTTCCGGCGCGCTCGAGGCCACCGGGGTTCGAGAACGTCGCGGTGCTGATCTGGTCGATCTCGCTGACGCGGCCGTTCGAGAACGCGCCCTGCACGGTGCCGTCGGCATCGACGAAGACCGAGACGAGTTCACCCGGCGGGAAACCGTCCTGCGACTTCACGAAGGCCGTCTCCGAGTCGCCGAACTGCGTCAGGCCGTCGAACGTGCCCGAAGTCCCGAAGTCGAGCGTCAGGGTCTGCGGGCCGCCGATGTCGTTGAATTGGAACTGGATCGTGCCGTCGCCCCCGACCGACTGGAAGGTCCCGTCGTCGGCGAACGTGATGTCGGTCACCGTCCCCGAAAGCACCGAGCCGTCTTCGGCCGGAATCGAGGCCGAAAGGCTCCAGACGTTCGTATCGGATCGCTCGAAATCGAGCGTCACGGTGTGCCCCTGGCCGTTCTCGTCGAAGATCTCGATCGACGTGGTCACCGTATCCGGGCCGAGCCCTTCGGTCGTGACTTCGAAGCCCGGCCACGTCGACTCGCCGCCGAATCCGTCGCCGTCCTGGTCGTTGATCGAGAGGCTGAGCGCCACGTCGCCCTTGGTATCCGACGTCATGACGAGGTTGCCGTCGGCATCGAGCGCGATCGTCGAGCCGGGGAAGTCGGTGTTGATGGCATCGATGAGCTGGCCGAGCGTGTCGGTGGCCCCAGCCACGGTGTACGATCCCGTGATCTCCGTCCCGTCGGCGTCGACGCCCGTGTACTCGATCACGTCGCCGGCTTCGTAGAGCCCGTTGCTCGTCAAGAGGCTGTTGAGCTCGGTCGTGTCGTCGGCCGGATCTTCGGTTCCCTCGGCATTGTCGCCCGAAGTGAAACCGAGGGCAGCCGCCGCACCCGCGTCGATGTCGGTCACGGTGATCGAGCTGTCGGTTCCGAGCGTGGGTGATGCGACGGTAATGCCGCCGCCGGTCTCGACAAACGGTGTTCCGCCGATTCCAGCGGTGTTCGCGGCCGAGTTGAGATTAGCGACGGTCGCTGTGAGGTTATCCGCGGAGTTCAGCGTGACCGTGAACGTCGTGCCATCGATCTCGAACTGAATGTCACCGTCGAAGCCGAGCGGTGCGGGGTCGACTCCCGCCAGCGACGCGCCGGTGCCGGTCGTGAACGGCGAGGTCGCTTCGGCGATCTCGGTCGTCGGGCCGGTCACTTTACCGGGCAGGTTGCCGGCGAGCTCGAGGTTCTCGGTCGCCTGGCCCGGGATGACTTCGTCGGAGTCGATCGTGATCGGGCTTCCGCTGACGCCCAAGACGTTCAAACCCGTGCTGAGGTCGACGAGCGTTTCGTTCGCGTCGAGTCCGAAGGCGCCGGCTCGACTATAGTAGGTCTGCGCGCCGTCGGAGAGGCGGAAGAAGCCGTCGCCCGAGATCCCGAGGTCGAACGTTCGCCCCGTGTTCTGCAGGTTGCCCTGCGAGAAGATCTTGGCGATGCTGCCGACCGACGTTCCACCGCCGACCTGCATCGAGTTGATCCCGCCGACGGATCCCGTGGGCGCCGAGCCGTTGCGGACCGTCTGGCTGAAGATGTCCGTGAAACTCGCGCGGTCGGCGCGGTAGCCGACCGTGTTGACGTTGGCGAGGTTGTTACCGATCAGCTCGATGAAGAGCTGGTTCGTCTGTAGACCGGACAGGCCGGTCCCGAAAGACTTCATCATCGTCGAATCTCCTTTATTGCCGGTCCGAGTCGGTATCGGATTCCGGATCTCCATCCTCCGCATCGGGAGGCAAGTTCTCGTCGGTTCGAGGCGTGTCACCGTCGTCCTCGGTCGCGAAGACCTGGATGACGTTGTCGATGGGGATCGCCTCGCCGTTGATGTCCGCGTACACCGCGGATCCCTGGATGAGCACCGAGTCGACGCGGCCGCTCTTCGTGTCGCCGGTCTGCGGGTCCACGTAGGTGGCGTCCTTGCCGACGATGTTCGCGGCCGTTCCGAATCGCTCGAACAGGGCTTGTTGGTTCAGGTTCGTGTTGAGCGCTTCCATCTGCTCGAGCGTCGAGAACTGCGCGAGCTGAGCGAGGAAGTCCGTGTTCGAAACCGGTTCGAGCGGATCTTGGTACTGCAGTTCCTTGACGACGAGGTCGAGGAACACGTTCTGGCTCCCTCCGGTGCCGGATCCGAGTCCGATTCCCGTCGTGGCGTCGGTGATCTCCATCTGGTTCTCCGTTCTTCTCGCTTCTCCGTGCGCGTCGCGTTCCGCGGGCGCGCGATCGTCATGTCTGTCGAGTGGCTCTCAGGCTTCGTTGGCTGTTTCGTTCGCCGTTTACACGACGAGGTTCAGTCGCGTACCGATGCCGGCGCCGTTCGGCGGGCTCGGATCGGGGGTCGTAGGTTCGTCGGGGTGCGTCGCGTCGTTTCCGGTCGCTGCGTCGAGCGAGAAGCGCGAGGTCGTCCGGATGGTTTCGTGCGACCCGGACCGCGAGCGTCGATCGTCGGCGGAAGCTCCGTCGTCACGCGAGGGCGTCGCGTCGGACGTGTCGGGCTGCATCGCCGCGCCCGGCGTCGCGGCTCGCGAGCGAGGCGCATCGTCGTTCGTCGTCAACCGGACGTCGTCGATCGAGACTCCTGCGCGCGCCAGCGTCTCGCGAAGCTCGGGGAGATTGCGATCGAGCAGCATTCGCGTCGAGGCGTGCTCGGCGTCGAGCAGCACCTGCACGCGACCGTCGACGAGCCGGACGTTCATGCGGACCTCGCCGAGGTGCTCGGGCGTGAGCCGTAGTCGGATCTCCGATCGGGACGGATCGAAACGTCCCTGGAGTTGTCGCAGGACACTCGCATCGAGATTCGGATCGGCGGCTCGCCCGGCGTCGGTGGGCTGAGAGGCCCCCGGTCGGTCGAGCGCCGCTCGCGTCGGCGATTCGAAGGCGGACAGTCCGGGATTCGCGGGGGGCGATCCGGGCGAGCCGCTCGTCGAGCTCGGGGCTTCTCGAGGCACCGTGCCGGCTGCGCGCTCCGCGTTCGATCCTTCGGTGCCCGACGGCGTGGCGGAGGTCGAAGCGCCGGACGAGGACGCCTCGGCACTCGCGGTCGAAGCCGTCGCGGCGGCGGGGGCGCGCGAATCGACGATGCCGGACGCGCGTTCGTTGGCGGATCGGGGCGCCCGGGTGTCGACGCTGTCGAGGCTTCGGTTCGTAGCGTCGGGGGACGCGGTCTCCCGCGCGGTCGATACCGCAGGGGTCGACGACGCGAGAATCGGCGCCGCGTCGGTGAAGGCGATCGCGCGAGCCACAGCCCCGTCGAGGCGTCGGATTTCCGGTGCGGACTGCAGGGTGGCCGCGGGGGCGGAGACGGTAGGCGTTGCGCCTACAGAGCGCGTGACCGCCGGAATCGTGATGGCGGGACTCGTGACCGCCGGACCCGCCGTTGCGGGTGCCGTGGCCGCAGGTGCGGTGACCGATGGGCCGGACGGGCGCGAGGGTGGTCCCTCGGGCGGTGCGCTCGTGGCGTGGCGAGGATCCGTCGTGCGCTGGCTTCCGGTGGCCGGGTCGTTTGCGACGGGGGGAGTCGACGCGTTCCCTGACGACGCCGCCCCGGCCGGCGAGGCGTACGTCCGAAGGACGCGGGTCGGTGAGGATTCGGGCGTCGACGCGCGGTCCTGCGTTGCGACACTGGACGCGGGGGCGGGTTCGATGGATCGGTAGGTCGTCGTCCCGTTCGTCGACTCCGTCACGTTGGTCAGCTGCGTCGGCGCGTCGTGCGGGGTGGGACGCGTTACGGACGAAGTGGGGCGCGCGGAATGCGCGGATCCCGATTGCGAAGGCGACGTCGAGAGATCGCGCGGAACGGAGCTCACGGGTTCGCCCGCGCCAACGTGCGGCGTGGCGACACGGGAAGCGAGCGCTCGCGCGTCCGCGACACGGGGGTCGAGGGTTCGCGGCTCCGGCGTTCGCGGCTCGGGCGTTCGAGGCTCGGGCGTTCGAGGCTCGGGCGTTCGAGGTTCCACGGCGCGCGGCTCGCGTGAGTCCCTGCTCGGTGCGCCAAGGTCGTTCGGTCGAGGTTCGGGGGTCGATCCTCGAGCATCGACAACGCGGGGGTCGACAGGGCGAGCATCGGGCGTGCTCGACAGGACTCGAGCGTCGCTCGTGGCGCCCGCGGTCGTATCGACGTTCGAGAGACTCGGCGACGCGGGTAGATTCGGCGGAGAGGCGAGACCGTCGAGGCGCGGGAACGGGCCGGCGCCGAGGTCCCGGATCGGAACGGAGGCCGCGTATGCGCGCGCGGCACGTTCGATCGGACGCGACGCGTTCGTCGAGCGTTCGGCGACGCTCGGTCCCTCGCGGTCGGTCTCGGGAGTTCCGGCGGAAGCGGCGGGTGTCGACCCTGGCGTCGCATTCGACGGCGTCGATCGGCTCGGGGCGAGTTCGACGTCGACCGTGACGTTCGTCTCGAATGCATCGGGTAGGGCCGGCGCGTCGGAGTCGAGTCGGACGTGCGTGCCGATCGAGGCTTCGGCCTCGTCGAGGTCGTCCTCGTCGTGATGCGCGCCGGGACGACCAGCGACCGCGGCATCGGCGTCGCTCGCGTCGGCGGCTTCGAGATCGGATTCGGTGGAATCCGCCTCGTCTGCGGCGGGGTCTCCGGCATCGTCCGATCGCGCGGGTAGGAACGGACGTGAGTCCGACGGCCGATCCGCGTCCGAGAGGGCTCGTCCGCCTGTGGACTCGGTGCCCGGTTCCGCGGCGCGGACGGTGAGCGCCGCCTGCGCTTGGGGCAAGAGATCGGCGAACGTCAGCGTGGCGCTCCCGCGCAGAGCGGGGTCGGCCGCTTTCGGGCTCGCGAAGAGCCAGTCGCCGAGCGAACTCGCGATGTTGGAGATCGGGTCCATGGGTTTCGTCGATTCGGGTTCGGATCGGGTCGGGTCGCGAACGCTCGCGGACGACATCGATCGCCACGTCTCGATTCGCAAGGCATGGACCAAGAGAGGGGGTGCCTCGGAAGCCGTGATGTAAGTCTCTTCCGATTCACATGTTGCAAGTGGTGCGGAGAGGCGCGCGAGGGCGTGGCGGGGCTCGCGAGCCCAGAAAACATTTCCGGGTCCCCTGAAATCCGCGAAAAAAACGCGGGGGAGGCTCAAGCGAAACCCGATCCTGCCGACAATGATCGCGAGGATCAGTTTCTGTGCAAGTTTCGCGGAAAGTCCGCCCGAGTTCCGTAGGCGAGGACGGCGAATCCGCGGGAGGGGAGTTATGGATAATTTTGCGATCGACGGGTTGGGAGGTCTCTCCAACGACCCTCGCCCGCAGCGCGGCGACCAGACGCGTCGTGCCGAGAGTCCCCGCAAGAAGGCGGGTTCCGACTCGTTCTCATTCGTGGCAGGTGAGTACCTTCAGGCGATCGACGCCGAGAAGGACCGTCTGCTCGAAGGTTCGTTCGTCCGCTCCGAAAGGGTCGAGGCTGCACGCCGCGATCTCGAGGACGGTTCGTTGACGAGCCGCGAGTCGATCGAAGGCGCCGCCGAGCAGCTGCTCCGCGGTGACGACGACCTCGGCCTCGACGCCGACTTCTAGACGACGCGCTCCGTGCGTTGCGGCTCCTTCGCGAGCCGCCGAGATGGGCCGTGCGATGCCCTTGCGGGTTTCGTAGGGCCCATTCTCCGTTCAGGCCCCGGCCGCGTCTTCGACGCGGATTCCCGAGGGGAACGAACAGGCTGTCATGGCGCATGGGGAGCGGCGCGACGAGCGACGTCGAACCGGCGGTGGCGCGGCGTGAGACCTTCGCTCAGCGACGAGCGAGCTCTTGATCGTCGGGGAGGAGCGTGGCGACCACTTCGTGACACGCGAATCGCGTGAAGCGGTCCATCGAGACGAGCAGGACTTCCCACGCGAGCAACGAATCCGTCGAGGCGACGTTGCGCTGGTGGTAGGCCTCGAGGGAACGACGCGTGTCGCGGTCGTTGGCGTCGAACAGGGCGTCCGCGCTCCATCGTACGACGCCGGTGGTCGTCGAGATGAGCTCGGCGCGCACCCCGAGTCGTAGCGGCGGATACGGGCGGTAGTCCGTGACGCTCCCGACGAGAACGCCGTCGGCTCGATACCGACGGGTGAGCGCGACCAACTCTTCGAGAGCGAACGTGCCGCGACGTCGAATCGCTTCGCTTTCGATCGGGGGGACTTCCGACGGGGGGATCGTCACGAGATCGTACAGGCCCAGCTTCGTCAGCTCGGAGAGCATGGTCGTCTGGATCTCGTCGACGGCCGCGGGCGTCGTTTGGCCGTCCGGGCGGAGCGGGAGAACGAGGATTCGTCGCGGTCGCTCGACCGTGTCGTGCGAGCGGTAGTAGTTCACGAGCTGCGGCGCGGGCGCGGAGGCGCATGCCGAGAGCAGGCCGAGCAACGCCGCGGCGAGAACCGCACGCCGGGCTGCACCACGACGTGGCGTGCGAAGCGCGCGGCGGTGATCGCGGCTCGACGGGTTCATTCCGAATCGCCCGTTTCGTCGGTCTCCGACGTATCCGAAGGGGGGCTCGTCTGTGAGGCCGGGCGAGGCCGATCCGCGCCGAGCTCGGTCGCATCGGTGATCCGGTCGACCTTGAGTTCGAACACCTGTTGCTCGAGCTTCACGTTGCGGATGCGAAGATCGGTGACGACGGCCGCGAGTCGACCTTGCACCTCACGCTCGTGTTCGAGCGCTTGCTCGGACTCCGTGAGCGAACTCTCGAGATCCAAACGAGCCTTCTCGAGATAGTCACGCTCTTCCTTCAGGCGTCGGAAGCGCTCTTCGAGCTCGACGAGTTGCCCCTCCGAAGCCGTGAGCTTCTGACGCGTCATCGCGAGGGCTTCGAGCGGGCTCGCGGGATTGCCGTCGAGGCCGCCGAGTTCGACGGTCGGTCCTTGTTCGAGGTAGCCGTCGCCGTCGGCCTTCTTCTTGCTCGGGCCGGACGAGCAGGCCGTGACGAGCAAGA
>JAUIME010000247.1 GCA_030433195.1 bacterium | reverse complement strand
GCGAATCGACCGGGCGCCCCCCTGCGACCCGGCGATCCCGCGAGCTTCGAAACGATTCGCTCGTACAACCAAGACTCCCTGTGCGTCCAAGAGGTCTTGCCGAACGGCAACATCGTCGATCGGATCTTCGAGATCGACCTCGACCCGTTGGCACCGCGGCGATCGCGCGGCAACCTCCGCCAGGTCGTCGAGATTCCCGGCCCCCTCGGCGGCGATCAACCGACCCATGTGGAACTCTTCGAGTACGACGACGGCATGGGCGGCTGCTGCGGCACGAACTTCGTCACGCGACACGTCGACGCGCGCGGCAACGAGACCGTGCACGAATACGACGCGAACGGCAACCGCACGAAGTCGACGCACCGCATCCCTTCGATCGTCGAAGACTTCGAATACGACAGCGCGGGGCGCATGACCAAGCACACCCATCCGGCCGACGGCGGCGGCGCCCGACGCGTCGACGTCTTCACGTACTACGGCCCCGGTGACGGTCACCAGAACGGCTATCTCCAGTCCGAGATCGTCGATCAACCCGGGCTGGCGCTCACGACGACCTACGAGTACGACCCGGTCGGAAACGTCATCCGTACGATCGACCCTCGCGGCAACGACACGCTGCACATCGTCAATCAACTGAATCAGGTGATCCACGAGACGTCGCGCGAGACGGCGTCCGGAAGCGGGATTCGGTACGACATCGTCACCTTCTTCGACGCCAACGACAACGTCGTGCAGGTCGAGACCG
Organism: bacterium; assembly: GCA_030433195.1. Lineage (GTDB taxonomy): Bacteria > Planctomycetota > JACOTG01 > JACOTG01 > JAUIME01 > JAUIME01. The sequence goes on along the minus strand of JAUIME010000247.1, from coordinate 6,584 downwards.
CGAACGTTGACGAGAACGGTGTCCTGCAGCCGAACGCGTCGTACACGACGCTCTACGACTACGACATCCTCGATCGGCTGGTACGCACGACGCAAGAAGTCGAAGAGCCGCAGTTCATCGTGACCGAGTTCGAGTACGACGCGAACCGCAACCTCGCGGTCGAGCGCAAGGGCGAGGCCGCCAACGGCAACGACCCCACGAACGTCATCGTGCATCTCTACGACGAGCGCGACCTCCTCTTCCGCACGACGCGCGGCGCCGGCAGCGCGACGCCGGCGACGATCCAGTACGACTACGACGGCAACCAGAACCTCGTAGCGACGATCGACGGCCTCGAGGACGCGCCGAAGACGACGACGTTCGTGTACGACGGCTACGACCGTCGCACGTCCACCGTCGACGCCATGGACAACGAGAAGATCTACGTCTACGACCCGAACGACAACGTCATCGAAGAGTCGGTGCTCGGCGAGCTGCTCGACGTCCCGGGCTCGTTCGGGAACGTCCTTCTCTTCACGACGACGTACGACTACGACGCCATGGATCGTCTCACGATCACCGAGCAACTCCACTTCGATCCGGTGACCCAAACGCCGATCGGCGATGGTGCCAACACGACGACGCGCACCTACGAGGTCATCGACCGGCTCGACACCGTGACGCTCGACGACGGCCGCGTCATCTCGATCGACTACGACAGCGCGCTGCGCACCGCGACGGTCGTCGACGGCGCCGGCAACACGAGCGACTATGTCTACGACGCCAACGACAACATCCTGAGCGTCACCGAGACCGACGTCTCGACGCTCGGTTCGCCCGACGAGATCTTCGTCACGACGTACACCTACGACGGCCTCGACCGCCTCATCCGCACGACCGACAGCATCGGCAACGAGACCGACTACCTCTACGATTCGCGCGGCAACTGCGTGGTCGAGATCGATTCGCAGCGCCCCGGCGCCGGAGATCCGGGCAACGTCACCCACCACGTCTACGACGGACTGAGCCGGCTCATCGAGACCGAGCGCATTCTCTCGGATGACGGAACGGGCACGGGCACGATCATCGGCAGCATCATCACGACGAACGGGTACGACGACTCGTCGCGCCTCGTGTTCCAGACCGACGACAACGACAACACCACGAGCTACGTGTACGACTCGCTCGACCGAAGAACGGCGACGGTCTACGGCGACGGCACCTCGTGCACCCACGACTACGACGAGCGCGACAACGTCACCGAAGAGACCGACGCCCGCGGCACGACCGTCATCATCACGTACGACGACAACGACCGCTACAGCGAATGCATGGTCTTCCCGGGGCTCGGCGTGTCCGACGATACGACGTCCGAGACGTACGAGTACGACGGCCTCTCGCGCGTGGTCCGCGCCGAAGACGATGATTCGGTCGTGACGCGCGACTACGACTCGCTGTTCCCCATCGGCGAATCGCAAAACGGCACGGGCATCCAGTGGTTCCCGGATGGACTCGGGAACGACCTCACTTGCGTCTACCCGAGTGGCCGCGTGCTCACGACCACGTTCGATGCCCTCGACCGCAAGACCTCGATCACCGACGGCGGCGGTACGATCGCGACGTGGGATTACCTCGGCGCTTCGCGCGTCGAGCGCCTCGAGCTCGGCAACGACGTCCGCGTCGACTACGACTACGACGCGCGCCGACGCATGACCGATCTCACGTACACCCACGATCCCGGCGGCTCGAACACGCTCCTCGACGATCGCGATCTCGCGTGGGACAAGATGAGCAACAAGACGCAGCGCGCCGACGTTCGCCCCGGCGGACCGCAGACGATCCGTGACTTCGTCTACGATTCGGTCGAACGTCTCGTCGGCTCCACGGTGCAGGCGGTGGCGCAACCCGCGAGCGTGACGACCTACGAGCTCGACGGCGTTCACAATCGCCTGCAGGTTACCGGTGACGGTCCCGCAGCGGGCACGTGGATCCAAGACGCCACGTCACCGAATCCCGATGACGCGGCCGTCAACCAGTACACCGTCACGCCGTTCGATCGACGTTGGTACGACGGGAACGGCAACCTGCGCGCGGCGGGCGTCGTCGACGAGAACGGTCGGCGCGGTTCGCGCTACACGTACGACTACAAGAACCGCCTCGTGCGCATCGACCGCACCACCACGAGTCCCAACGGAAGCTCCGGCGGCTTCGGCGGACAGACGACGTCGGTCCTCACGACGACGTACGCCTACGATGCTTTCGGGCGCCGTATCGAGAAGATCGTCGACACTGCCGGCACGCCCCAGACGACTCGCTTCTACTACGACGGGGAGCAGGTCATCGAAGAGCGCGACGGCAATGGCGCCACCACGGCGACGTATGTCTACGGCACGGGTATCGACGAGGTTCTCACGATGCAGCGCGGCGGCGACGACGTCTACTACCTCCGCGACGACTTGCACACGGTCACGGGTGTCGTCGACTCGTCGGGGATCGTGGTCGAGCGCTACGAGTACGACGATTACGGCGGCCCGCGCGTGGTGACCTCCTCGGGCGTCTCGAACGGTTCGAGCGTCGGCAACCCTTACTTCTTCACGGGACGCCGCTTCGACGCCGAGTCGGGCCTCTACTACCAGCGCAACCGCTACTACGAGCCGGCCACGGGCAGCTTCCTCACGCGCGATCCGATCGGCGTGTACGGAGACGATAAGAACTTCGGCAACGCGCGCGCCTACGTCGGTGCGAACCCGTGGTCGCGCACGGATCCGTCGGGTCTCGACTCGCTCGAAGGAACGCTCGGCGGCGCGCTCGAGGCGGGGAGCGTGAAGGCCGCCAAGGCTGCGATCAAGGCGCTCATCAAGAAGGGGCTGCTCCCGCCCGGTTTCGACGCCTACGCCGAAGTGCTCTACAACGCCGGCAAAGCCGCGGCGAAGGCCGCGAAGGCCCTGTCGATGAAGCAGCTCATCAAGATGGACCGGCAAGGCGGTCCGGGGAACGGCAACCGTAGCACGGGAATCATCCGGCACGGCGGTGAGATCTATCGCTACATCATTCTCAAGAAGCGCGGGCCCGGCGGCTGGTGCGAGGTCCACGTGCAGAAGCTCACGCGGGTCTGCATCGAACGCAGTTGGCTCGGATGCCGACGCTGGGGATGGCGATGGAGGCCGTACGATGTCTACGAGATCAAGTGCTGCAACCTCGGCGTGCGTCGCTGACGTAGCCGCCCGAGGATTCCGAACGATGCACGGCGGCGGGGCGACTTCGAAAGCGAAGCGTCCCGCCGCTCTTCACTCCGGTGCGAGTCGCGAACCGAATCGATCGAGCCGATCGTGACTCGTTAGCGCGCCTTGGTCAGTGTGCGGAACTGACTGCCGTCTTCGGACGACTCGAATCCGAGCGTCCCGAGCCACGCCGTGACGCCGTCGCGATCCGGGTGCGTCGACCGCACGATGTTGTAGACGTAGTTGACGCCGCGCTCGCGCGCCTCGTCTTCGAGCTTGCGCATCGTGTACGTGCCGAGCCCTTTTCGTCGGCACTCGGCATCGGTCGCCACCACGACTTCGGCATCGCCCCACACGAGATCGAGCCAGCCGTAGGCTACGGTCTTGCCGTCGTCGACCACCCGCCACCACTCGGCCGGAAGCGACTCGCCGACCTTCGTCTCGGCGAAGCGTCGATCGAAGATGCCCGTCGGTGCATCCCCGATGATGCGCTTCTTGTCGTCGTCCCACTTCGGGTTGTCTTCGCGGATCCACTCGCGTGCCATGAGACCTCCTCTCGCTCCGCGCCGCCGGTCGACGCCGCGCGCCGCTCACTCGACGCGCCGCGACCGAAGGCGATAGGATAGCACCCACGCACGCGCCGGGCGGCACCGCTCGCCCGGCCGGACTCGCCCGCAAACCCGGACGATTCATGAGCCGTCGAGCGAGAGGACACAGATGTTTCCAGCAGCAAGGCTTGCGACTGAGGGCGGCACAGGCGACCTGTCAGGTCGTCGAGCACGCCCGATGGAGCATAACGCCGCTGCTGGAGACAGATGTGTCGTCGCAGCCGGCGCCTCATGAATCGTCCGGGTGAACCCCCGACGAGGAGCCCCGATGATCGACCGCGAAGACTTCCCCACGCACACCTTGCTGCGACTCGCCCACGGCAAGGCCAGCGCTCTCGATACGGACTTCGCGCTCGCGATCACGGCCGCCGTCCGCGAGGCCGAATCCGCCGCCAAACCGCTGCTGCTCACGGGTTCAGGCGCGATCTTCTCGGCCGGCGTCGACTTGAAGCGCCTCCTCGAAGCGGACGACACCGAATCGGCGGCCTTCCTCGACGCCCTCGAGGATTGCTTCGAAGCGCTCTTTCGCTTCCCGCTCCCGGTCGTCGCGGCCGTCAACGGTCACGCGATCGCGGGAGGCTGCGTTCTCGTCGCCGCATGCGATCACCGCATCATGACGACGGGCAAGGCGCGCATCGGCGTCCCCGAGCTGTTGGTCGGCGTCCCGTTCCCGCCCGCCGCGTTCGAGATCGTCCGCGAGGCGTTCCCGCCCGCAACGCACTCCGACGCGTTCTGGCGCGGCAAGCTCCTCGATCCGAGCCGCGCGCTCGAAGCCGGCTGGATCCACGAGACCGCCGAACCCGACGACGTCGTCCCGCGCGCGACCGCTTGGCTCGAAGCGCTCAGCGGGATCCCCGAAGCGACGCAGCGCCTCACGAAGCAAACGCTGCGCGCACCCGCGATCGACCGCATCGTGAGAAGCCGCGCCGCCCTTCGCGACGACGTCATTCGCACGTGGCAATCGCAACCCGTCCGCGACGCGATTCGCACCTACGTCGAGAAGACGCTGCGGTAAGAATCAGGCGCTTCGCCGAGCGAATCAGCCGCGCTGGTTCACGACGTCGAGGGCGGCCACGCGGTAGGCTTCGGCGAGGGTCGGGAAGTTGAAGATCTCTTCGATGAAGATGTCGACGTCGCTCTCGGTGATGAGCGCCATCTGGCCCACGTGGATGAGTTCGGTGGCGTCGTCGCCGAGGATGTGGACGCCGAGGAGCTTCTCGCCCTTCGGGCACGCGACGATCTTGAGCACCCCGTTCTCGACGCCCGAGACGAGACCGCGCGCGACTTCGCTGAAGCGCGCGCGTCCGACGACGGCCGATCCGTGCTTCTCGATCGCGGCCTCTTCGGTCAGACCGATGCTGGCCATCTCGGGCACGCTGTAGATCCCGATCGGGACCATCTCGAAGGAGCGGCCGGTCGGCACGCCGAGCGCATGGCGCGCGGCGCGGCGGCCCTGCTCCATCGCCGACGACGCGAGGCCGGGGTAACCCGCGACGTCGCCGACCGCGTAGATGTGCGACGCCGACGTGCGGCAGAACTCGTCGATCGGGACGCGGCCCGTCCCGTTCATCTCGACGCCGGCGCGGTCGATGCCGAGCGTCTCGACGTTGGCGATGCGCCCCATCGACACGAGGAGCTTGTCGGACATCACGGTGGCGCCGTTCGCGAGATGCGTCACCACCTGCGAGACGCCGTCCCACTCGACGCCCTCGACGGTCTGGTCACCGAGGAACACCCCGCCGTGGGCGACGAAGTGCTCGAGGAACGAGTCCGTCAGGTCCTTGTCCATGAAGCGCACCGGACGCGGCGCGCGATCGATGAGCGTCACCTTCACCCCGAGACACGCGAAGATCGAGGCGTACTCGCTACCGATGACACCGCCACCGAGGATCGTCAGCGATTGCGGCAGATACAGCATCGACAGGATCGAATCGCTGTCGAGGATGTGCTCGTGATCGATCGCGATGTTGTCGGGGTGTCGCGGGCGCGAGCCGGTCGCGATGATCACGTGCTCCGATCGCAGCATCGTCACCTCGCCCGACGGCGCGGTGACCGCGATCTCGTTCGGACCCTCGAACGCCGCACGACCGTGGATTCGATCGATCTCGTTACGGTCGAGCTGAGAGCCCATGTACTCGACGTGCGCGCCGATGACCGTCTCCATGCGCTCGACGAGCGTGCGCACCTGGATGTCTTCGCGCAGCTTGAAGTCGAAGATCTTCGCGTAGCGCTGCATGCGCGACATCTGCTCGGCCGACTCCCGCAAGGTCTTGCTCGGGATCGTGCCGTGATGCACGCACGCACCGCCGACGCAGCGCTCTCGTTCGATGATCGCCGTGCGCTTGCCGCACTTCGCGGCCTGGATCGCGGCCTTCTGACCGGCAGGACCGCTGCCGATCACGACGAAATCGTAGTTCCGATTCGGTTTGATCATAGGGCCATCGAGTCGACGACTTCGAGCACGGATTCCTGCATTCCGAGGAGCGTGTCGACGTCGTCCTGGTAGAAGTTCAGAGCCTCGTAGACGGGATGTTCGCGGACGGTCTGCTCGTCGTACACGTCGGTCACTACGGTGTACGTCCCGAGTCGATCCGCGAGACACGTGATCTTCGCCTCTTCGGCGAAGGAGGGAGCCTCTTCGAAAGCGTGGTAGTGAAGAATCGCCTCTTTCACGGAATCGGGAAGTTCCCAGCGCTCCGTGATGACACGGCCGAATCCGAATCCGAACTCGCCCATGAGAACTCGAGCATCTTCGACGCTCGCGGAAAGACCCTGG
>JAUIME010000983.1 GCA_030433195.1 bacterium | reverse complement strand
CGCCGAGCCGGGTACCGTTCTGAGCATGGCGTATTGCGACATCGACGACAGTCGCCTCGTCGACACGTCGTCGGGAGACGGCGGCGGCGTCTATGCGGAGGATGCCGAAGTCGATCTTCTCGAATGTCGCATTCGACGCAGCGACGTCTTGCGCCCGACGATTCGCGTTCGCGGAGGTGGCGTGTACCTCGCGGGTCGCGGTCGAGTCGTGCGATGCCTCATCGAGGACAATCACGCGCCGCGCGGCGGCGGCGGCGGGATGGCGCTGCAAGAGACGGCGGACTCGCGGGCTTTCGTTCTCGAAGGGAACCGCTTCGTCGGCAATCGGACCGATCAAACCGGCGGTGGACTCGTGATCTACAACAGCACGAACGCCGAGGTCGTGTTGCGGAGCAACGTGTTCGTCGACAACGACGCGACCATACGCGGTGGCGCGATTCACATTGCGGGCGGTTCGGGGAGCGCCTCGTCGGCGATCGTGTTCGCGCACAACACGCTGATCGGGAATCGATCGGGCGACGGGGCCGCGATACGTTACGAGACACGACGCCCGGGGGCGTTCGTCAACGGGATCGTGTATCACCATGCGGCCTCCCGCTCGCCGATCTCGGACCGCTACGATACGCTCGAGTTCGCGAGCTCGGTCGTCGAGGGAGGGTGGCCCGGGCCCGGCGTGTTCGACGCGGATCCGCGCATCGTTTCGAGCGGCGGCGACGCGCATCTGAGGATCGATTCGCCGTGCATCGACGCGGCCGACGAGTTGCTCGGTGAGTCGAGCGATCGTGACATCGACGGCGATCCGCGCGGGATCGACGGCGACGACGACGGCGTCGGGATCGCCGACATCGGAGCCGACGAGATGCGTCGTGAGGTCGCGGCGTGCTACGGCCGCGTCGCGGATGGCGAGGAGGACTTGGTTCCGCTGCTTCGGATCGCAGGCAGCGCCGGCGATGCGACACGGACAGTTCGCGTGACGGCGAACGCGCCCGTCGAGCTCTCGATCGACGCACCGCCGGCCGGCCCCGCGAGCGCCCGCTACGTGCTGTGGGTCTGGGCCGACGCGCCCGACGTCCGAACGATCACGCCGCATCCGTTCGAGCTCGGTTGGATGGCGTTCCCGACGCGCATCACGCATCCTGCGGGTTCGGCGAACCTGCCGTTCGCCACCGTGAATACGCTCGGCTACGAACACCGCCTCGGTGCGACCCGATTCCCGCTCGCGGTCGATCCGATGCCCGCGCCGACGGTATTCTCGTTCGAGTCGGGGCCGAGCGTGCCGTCACGGTTCACCGTGCAAGCGATCATCGAAGACGCCGGCTCGGACGCGGAGGCTCTCGTGAGCGTCACGAACGCCGTCGTCCTGCAGGTCGAACC
>JAUIME010000246.1 GCA_030433195.1 bacterium | reverse complement strand
CGCCGTAGGCATCTTCGCCGAACGAAACGACACCGAAACCGATCTGGTTGCCCGGATCGAGCTCGGTGTTGCGGAGCTGGAAGTTCGACTTCGTCGAGCCGTCCCATTCGAAGGTCCACAGGTTGCCCGAGCAGTAGTCCGAGAAGAAGTAGATGCCCTGCATCTCCGGCATCGCACAGCCGCGGTAGTTGTAACCGCCCGTGATCGAGCAGTTCGAACCGCCGTTCACGTACTGATGGATCGGCAGCGTCAGCGACGCGTCGTTGCAGGTGCAGCCCGAAAGGCCCGTGCAGCTCTCGCCTTCCATGCAGCGCCAGCCGTAGTTCTCGCCACCCGTGCTCGAACCGGGCTGCCAGGAGACTTCCTCGCGCGAGTTCTGACCGACGTCACCGATGTACATGTCGCCGTTGGCGCGGTCGAACGAGAAGCGCCACGGGTTTCGCAGACCGTACGCCCAGATCTCGTCCTGGAAGCTCGGATTGCCGACGAACGGGTTCGACGCCGGGATGTTGTACGCGCCCGCGGTGTCGATGTCGATGCGCAGCATCTTGCCGAGCAAGCTCGATCCGTTCTGCGAACGGTTGCCCGGGTCGTTGGCGCTGCCGCCGTCTCCCATCGCGATGTAGAGATAGCCGTCGGGACCGAACTGCATGCAACCGCCGTTGTGGTTCGAGAACGGCTGATCGATGAACAGGATCTGCTTGGCAGAGCCGGCATCGGCGATGTCCGGGTCACCCGAGACCGTGTAGCGGGCCACACGCGTGTCGCCGCTGTTGTCCGTGTAGTTCACGAAGAAGTAGCCATTGCTCGCATAGTCCGGATGGAACGCGAGGCCGAGGAGCCCTCGCTCACCCCCCGAGCTCGCGATCGGGCCGATGTCGAGGAACGGCGTGGCCAGCAGCGCCCCGTTCTTGAGGATGCGGATGCGAGCCGTGTTTTGCTCGACGATGAAGAGCCGCTCGAAGTCGCCGGGGGGCGACGTGACGTAAAGCGCCGCGCTCAGGCCGGTGGCGATGCGGCGCGTGCTCAATGCCGCCGCGCCCTGCTCGTCGCCCGCGAAAGCGGCGGGCGTCAGCAAGCAGCTCACGGCGAGGACGGAAAGGATCGCTCGTCTCATGGTGGTGTCAGCTCCTTTTCATTCTCTCTCTCGGTGGATTCGGTTGCCGGGCTCGGGTAGAGAGCCCGACGCTCTTTCTCGACATGATGAAACGCGCCAGGACGCCGCCTGCGCGCCGGTGCCGCACGAACCGGAGGATCCGACTCGGGGCGTACGCTAATTCGGGATCGTTCTTCGGGAACGTGCTCCGGGAACGCTCTTCGGGAGGGATCGAGACGACCGCACCGCGGTCCGAGGACCCCGGACAGGGACGTATCGCGCCTGATCGGTTGGATTTGCGGATCGATTTGCCCGAACGACCATTCTAACCCGTCCGCGAATCGGCGCAAGAGGATCCCGCCGAGCCCCGTCCCGAGGGCCACGCCCCCCTCCTGCCCCCCGCGATCCCTGCAACCCTAACGGAAATCGCATGATGAGGCCTTTGACCTCCGTGCCCCGTTTCGATTACGATGCCGGTCCGACAATCGCTAACCCTGTGGCATCTGGACTCTTGGAAGGGAGACTCGAGAAGATGGGAATCGACCTCCGTGGGATCGCTCTGTACACGCTGCTGATCGGCTGCGTGACGACGAGCGCGTGGGCCAAGGACGACCCTTGCCCGCAAATCACGATCGACTTCGAGACCGAAGACGATTTCGCGACGCCGCTCGTCAACGGGCAAGACATCACGACGCCGCCCGAGTTCGGGAATCTGATTTCGATCAGCTCGAGCGGCAACAACTTGGGCGCCGCGATCTTCGACACGTCGTTCGGCGGCGACAACGACCCGGGCCCCGACCCCGACCTCATCGTCGGACTCGGCAACTCGCTCATATTGCAGACCAACGGCGAGTCGCAGCAGAGCGTGCCGGGGATCTTCGACACGCCGAACGACTCCGCGGCCGGCGGAACGCTCACGTTCGACTTCCTCGTGCGCGCCGAGCTCTACGCCGTCGATCTCGTCGACATCTGCCCGATCAACTCGGCGATGGTCACGTTGGTCGACTCCGCCGGCCTCGAACGCGTCTACGACGTGCCCTTCGGTTGGACGACCGACATCGGCGGCCAAGGGCCTCCCGGCTACGGCACGCTCGACCTCACGACGCTCGACCCGCAGCCCGGCTTCCAAGCGCCGGCCACGGCAACCGAGGATGCGGGCTTTGACCCGACCGACGTGGTGCAGCTCGAAGTGTTCCTCTCCGGATCAGGTGCGGTCGACACGCTCGTCTTCTGCGAGGTCTGCCCCGACGAGACGATCTCGCTCGCGCCGAACGGCACCACCGGCGACGTCGGCGACACGCACACCGTGACGGCGACGATCACCGACGAGAACAACGATCCCGTCGCGGGCCGTGAAGTCACGTTCACGATCCTGCCGGGCAGCGCCCACTTCCCGGGCGGCGGTACCGACACGACCGACGCCAACGGCGAAGCGACCTTCACGTACCTCGGCGAAGAGGTCGGCGAAGACACGATCGAAGCGACGTTCACGAACCCGTGCACGGGCGACACCGTGAAGTCGAATCGCGTGAAGCACGAGTGGGAATGCCCGATCGAGCTGCTCACGCTCGCGCCTGAAACCAGCACCGGTCCGACGGGCACGATCCACACCGTCACCGCCACGCTGCTCGACGAGGACAGCAACCCGATCGAGGGCCGCACGATCGAGTTCATGACGCTCCCGGGCAGCGCCAACACGGCCTCGGGCTCGGACGTCACGGACGCCTCCGGCGAAGCCACGTTCAGCTACGTCGGCGACAACCTCGGCACCGACATGATCGAAGCCACGACGCTCGATTGCGCGGGCGAGACCGTGAAGTCGAACGTCGGGGAGCGCACGTGGGAATGCCCGGAAGAGGCGATCTCGCTGGCCCCCGAGATGAGCGAAGGCCCGATCGGCACGATGCACACCGTGACCGCCACGCTCACGCGCACCGACACGGGCGACCCGCTCGAGGGCCGCACGGTGATGTTCATGACGCTCCCGGGTAGCGCCAACGACGCGAGCGGCTCGGCCACTTCCGACGTCAACGGGATGGCCAGCTTCAGCTACGTCGGCGACAACGCCGGGGTCGATACCATTCAAGCGTCGTTCACCGACTGCGCGACGGCCAACGTCGTTTCCAACGTCGTCGAGCGCATGTGGGATTGCCCGATCGAGACGATCTCGCTCGACCCCGCGTCGAGCGAGGGTCCGGTGGGTACGATGCACACGGTCACGGCAACGGTTCTCGACGACGGCAACAATCCGATCTCGGGCCGCACCGTGATGTTCATGACGCTCCCCGGCAGCGCCAACGCCGTCTCCGGATCGGACATGACCGACGCCGCCGGCCAAGCGAGCTTCACGTACACGGGCGAGGCCGAGGGTACCGACTTCATCCAGGCGTCGTTCTCGGACTGCGCCGGTGACGAAGTGATCTCCAACACGACCGAACGCACGTGGTCGTGCCCGCCCGAGACGCTCATGCTGACCATCGATCCTCCGATGCCGACCGTCGGCATGGAGGTGAAGGTCGTCGCGATCGTCATGACCGAAGAAGGCGATCCGATCGAAGGCCGTCCGGTCACGTTCGAGTACCTGCCCGGCAGCGTCACGACGGGCGGTCCGTTCGTCATCGACACCAACGCGAACGGCAAGGCCAAGCTCGTCTACACCCAGGACGAAATGGGCATGGACTACATCCGCGCCACCACGCTCGACTGCAACGAGAACGAGCTCGTGGCCGAGGGTGAGATCCTCTGGGCCGAGTGCTTCCTGTGGATCGGCAAGAAGAAGGACTTCAACCCGCTCTCGCCGCCGGATCAGGACGTCATGCTCGTGAAGAAGCTCAAGCTCACGGCGCCGGTCCTCGAGAACGACATCCCCGTGCTGCGAGTGCCGAACCGCGCGCGCCTCGTGGGTCGTCACGTGTACGCGCAGATCTATCTCGCCAACCCGACCGTCTTCCCCGAGGACCCGATTCAGACCTCGAACGGTCTCGACATCACGCTCGGCGTGGACGTGATCCCCGTTCCTTACGGGCCGGAGTTCGGCATCGATCTGTGGGCCGAAATGCCCGCCTTGATCGGTGAGGACTTCACCGTGCTGTTCGACGTGCGCGGCATGTAGCCAGAACGCACGTCCACTCAGCGACAACCCGCGAGCCGGGCAGCGGTCCTCCGCTGTCCGGCTCGTTTTCGTTCGTGGCGATCGCGGGCATCGACCACGGCGCGCGAACTGCTACGATCCACCGCATGAACCCCTACACTCGCGAGACCCTCGAGAACTGGGTGTCCGACTTCTGCTCGTCGGACACCGCCGCGCGCGAAGCCCCGGGCGCGCGCGACGCGGGCGCCCCCTTGCTCGTGGCATTCCTCGTCGCCTCGTGCGAGCGCCGGGGGCACGCCCCCGACGAGCTCGAGGAAGACGACGTACGCCACGGCCTCTTGACGGGCGTCGCGGAACTCGCGCTCGACGAGTCGACCCGCGCGGCGGCTCCCGGTTGGTGCGCGGCGCTCCTCGCCGAGCTCGAAGCGGCCGGGCGGCTCGCGCGTGGACGCGCGCTCGGCACGTTCGTTCGCGCTCTCGCCCCGGCCTTCCGCGACGCGACAGCCACGTCGGCACCGACCATCGTCAACGCGGGAACGCGTCTCGGGCGCAACGACCCGTGTCCGTGCGGCAGCGGCAAGAAGTACAAGAAGTGCTGCATGAACGCGTAGCCGCGCACGGCTCTCCCGCGAGAGAGGATCCGTTTCGCACGCTTGACCGCATCGCCGCCGATCCCTACGCTCCGCCGTCATGGCCGCACGAAAACCGCGCATCGTCCACGTGTTCTTCAAGTACCCGCCTGCCATCGGCGGTCAGGAACTCTACGTCCAGCAACTCGTCGAGGGGCTGTGCGGGCACGGGTTCGACGGTCACGTGGTCACGAGCGACCTGCGCGTGCACCGCGACGGCGGCGAGCGGCTCGACGCCACCTACGACATCGTGAACGACGTGCCCGTCACGCGGCTTCGACCGGAGGAGCCGCTGACGAATGCCGTCGTGATCCCGTTTCTTCGCGAAGCTCTGATCGCTCTCGAGCCCGACCTCGTTCACGCGCACGACATGATCCGCGACTCGACGCGCGTCGCGATCGACTTCGCGCGCGAGCACGGCGTGCCGCTGTTCGTGAACCCGCTGTTCCACGAGCCCCCCGACGATCCGCCGTCACCCGAGAAGATCGAAGCGATCCGCGGGTGCGTCGCGGCGATGGCTCCCGGGTCGCGCGTCTTCTTCAACACCCCGTTCGAACTCGAGCGGCTCGAAGCCCGCGGCATCCGGTTCGACGAGCTCGAGGTCGACGCGCTCCCGCCGTCGATCGACTTCGCCGAGCTCGACGCGATCCCCACCGCACCCGTCGACGGGATTCCGCAGGACAAGCTGCTCGTGTCGTTCGTGGGACGTTTGGATCGACAGAAAGGCGTCGACACGCTCCTCGAAGCCTACGCGGCCGCTCTCGCGACCCTCGCCGCCGACGGCGAGCCGATCGAGCCGCACGTGCATCTCGTGGTCGCCGGGTTCCGAGACGTCGCGCACGACTATCCGGCCCGCATCCGCGACGCTGCTCGAGAACCGACCGCGCGCCGACATCGTGAACCTGCTGCGCGCGAGTCGGATCTTCGCCTTCCCGTCGCGGTGCGAGACGTTCGGCATCGTCGTCACCGAAGCCTGGGCGACACGGAACGACGTGCTCGTGTCGAATCACACCGCGTTGCCGTACCTCGTCGACGACGGCGTCGACGGGACCGTCGTCGCGGACGATGCGTGGCCCGATCGACTCGTCGCCGCGATTCGTGGGTGCGACGGACCCGACGCCCGCGCGCGAGTCGAACGCGGCTTCGAGAAGGTCCGGCGCGAGCATGATCGCGAACGACGCATCGCCGGATACGTCGAACGCGTGCGCAAGGCGCTCGCCTGAGCGACGGCACGCGCCTCGAAGAATCGCGCGACGCCCGGGATCGGCCCCGAGCGCCGCGCGTGTCTGCACGTAGAGGGATCCGCCGTCAGCGGCGGATCAAGCGGATCGCGTCGGCGATCACGAAGCCGTCCGCGTCGTCCGACACCAGGATGCCCTGCGGCGAATCATTGTCGAACTCGAACGTGCCGAGATGCTGCCACGTATTGTTCGGCGCCGACAGGTCGAGCAGGACGTTCGTACCGCCGGTCTTGTCGAACACCTTGAACTTGGCGTTCGTCGCCATCTGCGCAAGGCGCGGATGGTCGAACTTCCAGTGGTAGACGTCGTAGGTGCCGGGCGCGACGAACGGATTCCCCTGGAACGTGTCGAGCCTCCAGGCCGCTTGGTTCGTGCCCGTGCCGGCGCGGCGGAACGCCAGCGAACCGCCGTAGCATTCGAAATAGCTCCGCGTCGGCCAGTTGCCGCTCACGACGAAGAACTGCGCGGCGGTGTCGTCGAGATACGTGACGCGCTCGGACAGCGGCCGGAACACGTACGCCACCCCATCCGAATCGAACGTCACGGCGGCCAGGTTCGCAACGCCGTCGCCCGTCACGTCACCGACCCCGACGTCGATCACGTCGCCCGCCGTGCTGTACGAGAAGAACTCCTCTCCCGAAGCCCCGTCGAGCACGTGGACGATCTGATCGTCGGACCCCGCGATGACCTCGTTGCGACCGTCACCGTCGAGGTCGGCCGTGCGCACGACGTTGACGTCGCCGCCGGTCGCGAACACCCAGAGTTCGGCTCCCGAGGATCCGTCGAGCGCGTACACCGAGCGATCGTCGTTGTTGCCGGCCGCGACGAGATCGTCGTCACCGTCGAAGTCGAGGTCCGCGTGCGCGAGACCGTAGTCGGTGTTCGGAAGGAACGGCACCGACCAGAGCTCTTGTCGCGTGACGCCGTCGATCACGAACACGCGACCCGGCTGTGCACCGATCTTCGGAATGCCGACGCCGACATCGGCGGTACCGTCGCCATTCGCATCTAGCACTTCGACGTGCCGAGCGTAGTCGGTCCCCTGCTGATACTGCCACGCGAGACTCCCGGTCGGGCCGTCGACCACGACGACTTTGTTGCCGGGCCAGCCGATCGCCGCCACGACGTCGAGGAAGCCGTCCCCGTTCATCGACGCGAGCTCGATGTCTTCGACGTCGCGCCCGTAGTTCTGCGACCAATGCACCGAACCCGCCGCCCCGTCGAGCACGTATATCGTGTCGTCGTCGCCCTCGACCACCACGTCGTCGGAGCTGTCGCCCGTG
>JAUIME010000245.1 GCA_030433195.1 bacterium | reverse complement strand
GGCAGCCCTTCGTGGTGTGGAACGCGCTCGTCGTCTCGGTGTTCGCACTCGACGCGGTGACGCTGCTCTTGGCAGGACGACCCCGTGTGACGCTCGAGGCTCCGAACGAACTCGGCATCGGCGAGCCGTCCCGAGCGCGAGTCGAGGTCACGACACCACGCCGGTCGTCCGCACACCGGGCGATCGCGCTCCTCGACCTGCCCGAGCCCTGGCAACCCGAGCCTCCCCGAACGACCCGCTTCGACCGCGGCCGCACCGACGTGTCGTTCGCGCTGCGCGCCGCAAGGCGCGGGCGCGCGGCGATCCCCGCCGCATGGATCCGCCGGATCGGGCCGCTCGGGCTCGCCTCGTGGACGACGAGACACGCGCTCGACCACGAGGTCGTCGTCGTTCCCGACCTGCGACCGGTCCGGGCGACCGCGCTGCGCTTCGCGGGTTCGCACGACACGCACGCCGGGATCAAGGTGGAGCGCTACGTCGGCGACGGGTCCGAGTTCGATTCGTTGCGCGAGTTCGCCCCGGGATACGACCCGCGTTCGATCGATTGGAAGGCGACCGCCAGGCATCATCGTCTCCTCGTTCGCGAGACGCGCGCCGAACGCAATCATCCCGTCATTCTCGCGATCGATACCGGCCCGCGCATGCGTGAGGCGCTCGCGGCTCCGGACATCGCCGACGGCACCGAGTCGACACTTCCGCGCCTCGACCACGCGATCCACGCCGCGCTCGCGCTCGGCTACGCGGCCCTGCGCACGGGCGATCGAGTCGGCTTGTTCGCGTTCGACGCGACGCCGCACACGTGGCTCGATCCGAACGGCCTCGTCTCGAGCTTCGCGCGATTGCGACGCACGGCCGCGGGCCTTCCATACGGCGACTCCGAAACCAACTACACGCTGGCCATGACCGAGCTCGCGATGACGCTGCGCCGCCGCGCGCTCGTCGTCGTCTTCACGGATTTCGTCGACACGGTGACGGCCGAGCTGATGATCGAGAATCTCGGACGCCTCGCGCGCCGTCACGCGGTACTGTTCGTGTCGCTGCGTGATCCTCATCTCGACCGCCTCGTGGACGGGCGCCCCGACGACCTGCCGGCGCTCGGCGAGGCCGTGGTCGCCGCGGATCAGATCCGCGAACGGCGCCGAGTCGTGCGCCGTTTGCGAGAGCTCGGACTGCAGTGCCTCGATGTGGAGCCGCAGCGCGTGAACGCCGCCCTGCTCGAACGCTACCTCGACATGAAGCGTCGCGAGGTCGTCCGATGATCGAAACGCACGAGGCCCCCCGTCGCCGCCGGCGCACCACGCCGCGCATGAAGAGCCTCGACTTCCGCCGAGAGCGGGAGCGCGGATGGCGACGGCTCGACACTCTGCTCACACGCATCGAGAAGCGCGGAGTGCGCGACCTCACGAGCGAAGAGATCGAAGAGCTGCCGATGCTTCATCGCGCGGTCTTGTCGTCGCTTTCGGTCGCGCGCGCGATCTCGCTCGACCGCAACATCGTCCAATACCTCGAGCACCTCGCGCTTCGCGGTCACAACGTCGTCTACGGCGTGAAGCGCCCGCCGCTCGCATGGGTCGCCGAGTTCTTCGCGCGCCGCTGGCCCCGGGCCGTCCGCGAGCTGCGGGTCCTCTTGCTGCTCGTGACGCTCCTTTTCGCGGCGGGCGTTGCCACGGGCTTCGCGATGGTCACGAAAGACAGCGATCAATACTATGCGTTCGTCGACTTCGAACTCGCATCGGGACGCGACCCGGCTGCGAGCACCGAGTACCTGCGAAAAACCCTCTACGAGTCGGAGATCGGCAACGAAGGCGAACTCGTCGCGTTCTCGGGGATGCTCTTCGCCCACAACGCGCGCATCGGCATTCTGTGTTTTGCGCTCGGGATCGCCACCGGGGTGCCGACCGCGCTGCTCGTATTCTTGAACGGCGCGATGATGGGGGCGTTTCTCGCGCTGTTCGCGTCGCGCGACTTGCTCATGGAGCTCACGGGGTGGCTGAGTGTGCACGGGGTCACCGAAATCCTCGCGATCTTGCTGTGCGGCGCGGCCGGCATCCACCTCGCGCAGGCGTGGATCTTCCCGGGTCGGCGATCACGCCGCGAGGAACTCACGCGCGCCGGACATCGCGCGGCGACCGTGGTGGTTGGCGGCGTCGTGATGTTCGCGCTCGCAGGGCTCATCGAGGGCGTCATTCGGCAAACCGTCACGAGCGACACGTATCGCTATGCGTTCGCGACCGCAACGGCGATCGGCTGGCTCGCGTACTTCGCCCTCGTCGGCCGCGATCCGGCGACCTCGGAGGTCGCGCGATGAACCTCGCTCACGATCCGGCGATGCCGCGCACCGAGACCTCGATCGAAACTCCCGAGGGTGTCCCGCTCTCGCTGACGATCGCCCCGCTGTCGGATCGCGCCGTCGCGTTGCTCCTCGATGGTTTGCTCCTGGGTCTCGCGCTGATCCTCCTGTCGATTGCGTGGACGTTCATCGCCACTCAGGTCTACATAGAGTTCCCGGGTTTGGGCGGGATTCTCATCGGGCTCTTCTACGCGCTGATCTTCCTCATCACGACGTTCTACTTCTTCGCCTTCGAGGCACGCTGGCAGGGACAGACTCCCGGAAAGAGAAAGGTCGGCATCCGCGTCGTCGATCGGCGTGGAGGTCCCCTCACGCTGAGCGCGCTCTTCGCGCGCAACTTCACACGCCAAGTCGAGATCATCCTGCCGCTCGTCGCGTTGGCCGCGCCCGAGGCTGTCGCGCCGGGCGCCGGCCCCGCGGGTCGAATCGCCGCGGTCGCGTGGATCGTCCTCCTCGGCATCCTCCCGGTTTTCAGCCGGGCACGGCTGCGCATCGGTGACTGGATCGCCGGCACGATGGTGATCGTCGCGCCACGACACGAACTGCTCGACGACGTCATCGGGCGCGCCGCTGCATCCGCCGACGAGCCCGCGCGAACGGCGCCGCTGCATACGTTCACGAAGGCGCAGCTCGAACACTACGGAGTCTACGAGGTGCAGGTCCTCGAGGACGTGCTCCGCGGCCCCGCAACGAATCGCGACGCGCTGCGCAAGGTCTCGCGTACGATCGCCAAGAAGATCGGTGCCGCCCCCCCGGTGCGAGGGTCCGAACGCAAGTGGCTCGAAGACTTCTACGCCGCACAACGCGCCGGACTCGAACGCGATCTGCTCTTCGGCAAGCGCCGCGAAGACAAGCACGACACCCCGAAGTCGTAGCCCGCTGCAGGCTCGCCCTATTCGAAGACCGAGGCGAGCGTCTCGGCCGACAGCCCCTCGCGCTCGACGCGCAAGTCGTGGTAGAGAACGGCTAGAAAGACCGTGTACCACGCCTGGAACGGAACGCCGATGAGCTGGCTCCAGAAGTCGATCTTCACCGGGTCGACGAACACCGCGAGGACGATCCCGATCGGAAGCAGGGCGCCGAGGACCACGAGCCCCGCGAGCAGCATGAGTCCGACGAGGCGCCAGAAACGCCCCTTCGAGAGCTCCCAACTTCTCGCGATCGATCCGAAGACGCCACGCCTCTCGACCGCAGCGACCGGTAGTGCACACAGAGTGCGCGGAACGACGACGAACATGCCGAGGAACAACAGGAGCAATCCGAAAGCCACGAGCCCCGGCGACTGAGCCTCGGGGTACGAACCGCTTTCGAACGAGTTGCCATCGAGTCCGATCCCCCCGACCATGAGCACGAGGCCAGGCAGGGCGACGCCGAAGAGCAGTACACCGACCAAGAACGTGACGCCGAGTACCACGGGTGTGCGACGGAACCCGTGCTCGAGCGCGCGGCCGACCTGCGCCCGCGCCCCCCGCAAGTGCTGGAAGACGATGTAGATCGCGACGGCCGACAAGATCCCGGTGAGGAACCACGACAACACGGAGGTCACGAAAGGCATCACGGGATCGATCATCCCGGCAGCGACGGCCGCGTGCAGCGCGATCGACGGAGCATGAACCACGAACGCCAGCGGCACGAGCACGAAGAACGTGCGGAAGAAGACCGAAAGGGCACGCGCGAACGCGGTCGAGGCACGGAACTCCGGTCCGCTCGCTTCGAGAGCGGCTGCGGATCCGGTCGCGCTCGGTGCGTCGAAGACGGCTTGGCACTCGGGGCAGCGAATCGGACGATTCGCGAGCGCTTCGTCGAGCTCGCCCACGGCTCCACACTGCGGACATTCGAGGTTCAGCATCGCTGGGCTCCTGTCGTCAAGTGCGATTTGCGAGGCGTAATCGCTCTTTGAGCGCCTCGCCTTCGGGGTCGTCGTCGTCCCACTTGGCGCCACCCGCTCTCAGTCGCCGGTACTGTAAGTCGAACAAGCGGAAATACGTCGAGAACAGCTCTGCGGCTTCGTGCTCGCCGATGCCGTCGAGTAACGCGGCGGCGACCTCGGCCGTGCACAGACCGTGTTCCGTGGTCGTGTGGCGCAATCCGTAACGCGAGATCGCATCGGATCGCAACGCCACGACCGGGCACTCGGCGAGCCACTCCGCCTTACGCGCCATCCGACGAACTTGGGCCCACGTCCCGTCGAGCAGGACGAACAACGGAACTCGATCTTCACCTTGGCGAAGCGCGTCGGACCGAGACATGTCGGGGTGAAGCTCGACAGCTCGCTCGGCGCGCTTCTCGTGATCGTCGGGAAACACGAGATAAGGCGTCAGCCGCTCTCGCTCGACGAACGCGGCGAATCCCTCGGGACGCTCGCGCGTCTCCCATACCGAAGCCCGCGTTCCGGGGATACATTCGCCGATGAGACGTCCGGTATTCGTCGGTTTGTCGGTTTCGAGTTCGTGGACGACGAGCCAGAAGCGCGCCCGCACGTCGAGCGTCGGGCGGTAGTCGCAGATGCACCCCGCTTCCGGCAATCGACAATCGAGGCATCGAGGCGCGCGATAGCCCCGTTGCCGCCGCCGCGGTCGCACGTCGCGGTACGCGCGGCCGTCGTGAGAAGGCGGATTCGACGATTCTCCACCCGACATCATCTGCCGTCCCCGCCGCTCTTCGCGGCGTTCCCCTCGGTGACGGCCCAACGAGCAGGACTCGGCAGACGCGGCTGCAGCAGCGCGAGCAACGTCATCGCCGTGCCGTAGTTCTCGCTGCGATCGAACACGCGGTCGTTCCAACCGCCACTCTCCTCGCGAACGCGAAACAAGAGCTCGTAGAGGCGCGCGCGTCGTGCCGGACGCTCCTCTTCGGGAAGCTGCTCGATCGCCTGCGCGACGTAGTAGTGCGCGTAGTAGAAGTAGTACGGTGCGATCATGTACGGCGGGACGTGCGTTCCGTTCTGACGTCGACGCTTCTCGAGCCACTCCCAATGCTCGAAGAAAGCATCGATCGCGGCACGCACGCGCGGCGTGCTTCCACGTCCAGCGAGCCAGAGCGTCGTTTCGCACACGGCCATCCGCCCGATCGCGCCCGGCACGTCCTCGACTCCTTTGCCGTTCGCTCGCTCCGGCGCGACGCCGTACTGGAACGCGCCCGACTCGAGCCGCGCGCTCTCGAGCGCTCCGAGAGCCCGATCGACGACCGCGGCGTCGACCCGCTCGCCCGCGGCCCGCGCCGCCACCAGCGCTTGCACCATCGGAGCGGTCATGAAGGTCGACGCGGCGATCTTGCCCGCCGGGTCCTTACGACGCGAGTAGTTCCAGCCCCCGGATCCGCGGATCTCGGATCCTTCGATCTCTCGGACGAGCCGGCGGATCGCGACGTCGACGCGCTCGTCCGTGAACGCGTCGTAGCGCGCGAGGGCGCGGCCGCGCACGAGGAACGTGAGCGCATAGGCGCGCCCCCAGCCGCGAACGTCGTAACCGAGCTCGAAGCCCGGACTCATCCGAGGATCGTCGAGCGCGTGCAAGACGAAGGCGAGCGCTCGCTCCACGGACCGACGTCGGTCTTCACTTTCGCCGGGCGCCTCTATCAGCGCGAGCGCACAGATCGCGGTACCGCCGACCCGATACCCGACCGGGATCTCGCCACCCACGCGGTACACGCCTTCGTAGGGCCACTCCTCGGGCGTGCGCTTCCCTCGCTCGGGCGCCGCCTCGCGCTTGACCGGTCCTGCGGGCGACGGGAGCGATTCTTGGCGTTCGAGGAGAATGGCGACCGCACGCGGAATCGCGGCCTCGATCCGTGCTTCGAACGACGCCGCTTCCTCGCGCCCGGAGCGCGCATCGCTTTCGGCGACCATCCCGACGATCATCCACACGCCGAAAAAGCCGATGGCGCAGCGATGGAGAACGATGCGCACGACTCGGGACGGTCGGTCAGCCACGGGATGGAGCGGGCGCATGCGGAATCCTCCTCGAGACGATGCGGCCAGACAAGGCCCGGGATTGTACCGATTCGGAGGCGCCGCGTCAGGTCGGACTTCGCGTCACGTCGGCGCGACGAGATTCTCGACGATGAAGTCGCGGCGCTCGGGCGTGTTCTTGCCCATGAAGAAGTCGAGCGCCTTCGAGACCTCGCTCATCGCACGCACATCGACGGGCACGAGACGAATCTCCGGACCGATGAACCCCTTCATCTCGTTCGGGGAGATCTCGCCGAGCCCCTTGAAGCGCGTCGTCTCGGCGCCGCGAAGGGCCTTCGTCGCTTTCTTGCGCTCGGCCTCGCCGTAGCAGTACCGCGTTTCCTTCTTGTTGCGCACGCGATAGATCGGCGTCTCGAGAATGTAGACGCAACCGCGCGTCACGAGCTCCTCGAAGTATCGCAAGAAATACGTGAGCAGGAGATTGCGGATGTGCATGCCGTCGACGTCGGCGTCGGTCGCGATCACGACACGCTCGTAGCGCAGATCGTCGACGTCTTCCTCGATACCGAGCGCGCGCATGATGTTGTACAGCTCTTCGTTCTTGTAGATCGCGTCGCGCTTCAAGCCGTAGCAGTTGAGCGGCTTTCCCTTGAGCGAGAAGATCGCCTGGGTGTCGACGTCGCGTGCCTGGATCATCGTTCCGCCGGCCGAGTCCCCTTCCGTGAGGAAGATCGTGCTCTCGCCCGCGCGCCGGTTCTTGTCGCCGCGGTGCACCTTGCAGTCGGTGAGCTTCGGAATGCGGATCGCCGTTTTCTTGGCCCGCTCACGCGCTTCTTTCTTGATCGACGCGAGCTCTTTGCGGATCCGCTCGTTCGCCTTGATCTTCTCGAGCAGCGCGTCGGATGCTTCGCGGTTCTTGTGCATCCACACCATCACCGCTTCCTTGACGGCCGGAAGCAGCCACGTGCGCACGTCGGTCGAGCCGAGCTTGTTCTTGGTCTGGCTCTCGAAGACGGGATCCTGCAGCTTGCCGGCCACCGCGCCGATGAGGCCGTCGCGCACGTCCTCGCCCGCGAAGCTCTTCTTG